>JAASTM010000081.1 GCA_021767325.1 Spirochaetales bacterium | reverse complement strand
TGAACGACGAGGGTGAAATTGTACCGGCGCTGGCCGAGAGCTGGACAGTATCCGACGATGGAACCGTGTATACCTTTAACCTGCGTCAGAACGTTCAGTTTCACAACGGATATGAATTTACCGCGGATGACGTAATTTTTACCTGGGAACGCGGACAGGGCAGTGAGATTACCTACCGTGAGGATTTCAAAGCGGTGAAGGATATGGAGAAGGTTGACGAGTACACCGTACGGATGGAGCTAGAACAGCCGAACTCGATGCTGCTGCTGCAAATGAACGAGCACTGGGGCATCCTCTCCAAAAAATATCACGAAGAAGTCGGCGAAGAGGGGTATATGCAGGAACCGGTCGGAACCGGAGCCTTCAAGTTTGTAGAGTGGAGCAAAGGCGACCGGATTGTGCTGGAAGCCAACGAAAACTACTGGCAGTCGGAGTATCCGAAGGTGGATAAGGTAATTTTCCGCCCGATCACCGAGTCCTCTACCCGGATTGCGGCTCTGCAGAACAACGATATCGATATTATCAGCCGTCTCACTCCCGAACAGGCAGACTCGGTCGCGGATATGAACAATGTGAAGCTGATCAGCTATCCCAAAGACCGGGTGTATTACATCGCCTTCAACAACATGACTACCGGTGTCGGCACTCCGATTGAAAACCAGAAGGTTCGGCAGGCGATGAGCTACGCCATCGACTATCAGGCCATTATCGATAATATTTTTAACGGCAAAGCCGAGCGGACGGCCGGTTTTGTAGTGCCCGGTAACCTCGGGTATGATCCCTCGATCGAGCCGTATCCCTATGATCCTGAAAAGGCCCGGGAGCTTCTGGCGGAAGCCGGATATGAAGATGGCTTTGAAATCGGTATGGCCGGCCCGTCGGATACCTACATCAATTTTGAAGAAGTACTACAGGCCGTGGTCGGTTACTGGGGTGAGATTGGAATCGAAGTAAATCTCGAGTTCATGGAATCGGGCAAATACTGGGGTCTTGAGGCCAAGCGGGAACTTCCGCCGCTCTTCGGCGACAGCTGGTCCTCCAGCATCGGCGAGGCCTTTCCGCGCTTGAAGGGATCTGTCGGCGGCAGAGATGCCAGCTACGCAGCCTGGTTTGACCAGAAACTGGTCGATATGGTAGAGAAGGTCGAGCTTACTCCTGACCAGGAGGAACGGGCCGAGGTGTACACCGATATCTTGGAGTACATGAAAGAAGATCCTCCCTTTATCTATCTGTACCAGCCACAGGGATTTGAAGCCGCTCGTGAACGGGTAAAGAATTATGAGCCCCGTGTGTCTGAGCAGTACTACCTGAAGGGCGTTAGCCTCGAGTAGGTTCTATGTACTATCGAAATGAAGGGCGCTGCTGGTTTCAGCAGCGCCGTTCTTATAACGTTGTAACAATGTCAGGCTTGTAGAGGGGGAATGAATGCTGAGATATCTCTTGTCGAGAGTTATGTACTCGATCGCGCTACTCGTAGGTGTGCTGTTTATCGTGTTTATACTATTGCACATTACCGGCGACCCGGTCAGCTTGATGGTATCGCGGCAGGCCTCTCCGGAGGAGATCGAGAGTCTGCGTGAAGAGCTGGGTTTTAACCGTCCGATCGTGGTGCAATTCGCCGATTTCGTCCGGGGCGCTGTGCAGGGTGATTTCGGAAACTCCTTCCGTTATCGTGTGCCCGCCTTAGAGCTGGTAATGAATCGCATCCCGGCAACTATCGAACTGGCCACCGTCGCACTGCTAATGGCTATCCTTATGGGTGTGACGATGGGTATTCTCGGTGGTTCGAATCCGAACACTATTTTAGACTCTATTGCCAGAGGGTTGGGGTTACTGGGACAGACTATCCCCACCTTTTGGCTGGGGCTGATTATGATTCTGGTCTTTGCTCTCAATCTGGGCTGGTTTCCCACCTACGGACGGGAGACCTTTCAGCTGTTTGGTGTGCACCTGCCGGATAAGTCGATTATACTGCCGGCCTTTACCCTCAGCCTGTTTACCACCGGCCAGCTTACCCGCTTTACCCGCTCGGCCGTGATGGAAGTAATGAATGAGGATTATATAACTACTGCCCGCAGTAAGGGGCTGTATAAAATGCGCATATATTTCAAGTATATTCTGAAGAATGCGGCGATTCCCCTGATCAGTATTATCGGAGTGCAGTTCAGCTACCTGTTGAGCGGTTCTATCTATGTCGAGACAATCTTTGCCTGGCCCGGTTTGGGAAACCTGCTGGCGGAAGCGGTTGGAACCCGTGACTTTTTTCTGGTGCAGGCGACCGCCTTTTTTACCAGTTTTGTGGTTATCGGCCTGCATCTGCTGACCGATTTTATCTATGTTCTGGTTGATCCCAGAATACGCTATAAATAGACCGGAAAAACTATGGAAGAGAATACAAATACTACCAGAACAACAGGACTAATAGTAGATGAGCAGGCGGACCGCAGTATTGGTGCCAAACTCGTGTATGTGGGCCGGCTTCTGTGGAGGGACAAAGCTGGGCTGCTGGGCCTGATAATGTTCCTTACAGTTGTGTTAGCAGCACTCTTTTCGCCGTGGGTAACACCCCACGACCCGATGCAGCAGCACATCGAAGCCTCGAAGCAGCCCCCGGCCTGGGCGGAGGACGGCACTACCGAGTATCTGCTGGGAACCGACAGTCTCGGCCGGGATGTGTTCAGCCGGATTATCTACGGAAGCCGGGTTTCGATAACAGTCGGTTTTCTTGGTGTTATGATGGCCTTTACCCTGGGAATGATGATCGGTCTCATCTCCGGCTATAAGGGGGGACGTACCGATAACATTATCATGACCCTGGTCAACATGATTCTCTCGCTGCCCTATCTTGTATTTGTCGTGTTTGTGGCCGCGATACTGGGGAACAGCCTGCTGAATGTAATTCTTATTTTTGGTCTCACCGATATTCCGATTTTTGTGCGTGTAACCCGCGGCGAGGTATTACGGCTGCGGGAGGAGGGCTTTATCGAAGCTGCGCAGAGTATCGGTCAGAAAACGCCGAAAATTATTTTTAAGCATATAATGCCGAACCTAATCGGCCCTTTAATTACACTGGCAACCTTCGAAATGTCGGCGATGATATTTTACGAAGCGGGCTTGGGATTCTTAGGTCTCTCCGTGCCTCCCTCCGTTCCCAGCTGGGGAAATATGCTTTCGATGGGACGGCAGTATCTGACGGTGTACCCTTGGATGTCGGTATACCCGGGCCTGGCGATTGTATTTACCGGATTCGGGATGAACCTGTTCGGTGACTGGCTGCGAGATGCGATGGACCCGCGGATGCGGCAGAAGAAGAAATAGGAACGAACATGAGCTCATTATTATCAGTGCAAAACTTGCAAACCCGCTTCGATACCTTTGACGGTACAGTATATGCGGTAAATGGCGTAGATTTTGATCTCCAGGCCGGTGAGACCCTGGCGGTGGTTGGTGAGAGCGGCAGCGGAAAGAGCGTAACAATGCTGTCTCTGTTAGGTCTGCTGCCGGCCGAGTCGGCGGAGGTGTCGGGGCAGGCACACCTGCAGCTGGAGAATAAGGACATCGATTTATTGAACATCAGCAAAGAGCGGCTGAACAAAATCCGGGGAAAACATATCAGTATTGTGTTTCAGGATGCCCTGCGTTCGCTTAACCCGGTTCTGAGTGTGGGTGAGCAAATCAGTGAATCGCTGATTACCCATATGGGATACAACAAAAAACAGGCCTATAAGCGGGCGGTGGAGCTGCTCGAAAACGTGGGCATATCCTATGCCGAGAAAAGGTATTACTCGTATCCTCACCAGTTCTCCGGCGGTATGCGTCAGCGGGCGATGATCGCCATTGCGATTGCCTGCGAGCCGGAAATCCTGGTGGCCGATGAGCCGACGACCGCCCTGGATGTGACCATCCAGACCCAGATTGTGGAGCTGACCCGCCGTCTGCAGCGGCAGATGGGAATGACGGTTATCTGGATTACCCATGACCTGGGAGTCGTGGCGGGAATCGCCGACCGGGTGATGGTAATGTACGCCGGTATGCCCATCGAGAAAGCCCCGGTAGACGATCTGTATGAAAATCCGCAGCACCCCTACACCGAAGGGCTGCTGGGCGCCATTCCCGAGATAGGCGAAACCGAGCACAAGCGACTGATCAGTATTGCCGGGGCACCGCCGGACCTGTTTGAGGCGCCGCAGCACTGCCAGTTCGCCTGGCGCTGTCCGTACGTGTTTGATCGATGCTGGAAGGAAATTCCACCGAATTACCGGGTGGACGAAGGACACTACACGAAGTGTTTTTACGATATGAAGCAGCAGCAGCCGCGGAGCGAGGAGTAAAGCAGTGGAATTAGTGACAGTAGACGGTGTATCGAAACATTTTCAACTGAAGCGCAGTTTTCTCTCTTTAGGTCGCGCGCCGGTGGTAAAAGCAGTTGATGATATCAGTTTTTCAATTGAAAAGGGCGAGACCCTCGGGCTGGTGGGTGAGAGCGGCTGCGGAAAGTCTACCCTGGGACGTACGATTCTGCGTCTCTATGAACCTACCGATGGTGCCATCCGATTCGAGGACACCAATATTTCGGAACTCGGCAAGGAAGACCTGCGCAAGTTCCGTACCAAAATGCAAATTGTCTTCCAGGACTCCTACTCCTCTCTCAATCCGCGTCACCGCGTTGGAGATATCATCGCCGAACCGATGATGATTCACACCGAAATGACGCCCAAGGAGATCAAAGCGCGAATATTCGAGCTGCTCGAGCTGGTGGGTTTGAAGCCGATGCATGCCGAGCGTTTTCCCCACGAATTCTCCGGCGGACAGCGACAGCGTATCAACATAGCCCGGGCTCTGGCCCTCTATCCACGATTCGTGGTCTGTGACGAACCTATCTCGGCTTTGGACGTCTCCATTCAGGCCCAGGTAGTGAACCTTTTGCAGGATCTGCAGAAAAAGCTGGGTATCACTTACCTGTTTATCGCCCACGATTTGAGTATGGTGCAGCACATCTCCGACCGAATAGCCGTGATGTATTTGGGGCGCATGATGGAACTGGCTAGCAGCCGGGAACTGTTTGCCGACCCGCTGCATCCTTATACCCAATCCCTTATCTCCGCTATTCCTATTCCGAGCCCAAAGCGTGAACGGGAGCGCGGGCACATCGTGCTGGAGGGCGAAGTGCCCAGCCCGGTCAATCCGCCCTCGGGTTGTGTGTTTCACACCCGCTGTCCGGTGGCCGAGGAGAAGTGCAGCCGCCAGGTACCTGAATACCGCGAAGCCAAACCGGGGCACTGGGTGGCCTGCCACTTTGCGCTGGATCCTGACAAGGTAAAGATTCTGTAGTACAGTAGGAAAGCTGAAGAAAGCTGAAGAAAGCTGAGCCCGTTGTCCGTCAGCCGGTAATTTATCTAAATAATTGCTCTAAAAACTCAATAGAGAGCAGAGAATCCCTTCACCAGTCTTTTTTTCTGTACTATAATTTCTTAACTTTGATAGAAGTGGAAAAAGACTTATGAAAAAATCAACCTTGTTATCTATACTCATTTTAGTGAGTTCTACCTTCATTGTTTTGCTCGTATCAGCGGGTCTCTTGTTGAATATTACCGGCTCTCTACTGGCCGCAGGACAGTCGGGCGGGCTGCCGGATGCTTTTATATCCGGTCTTGCGCAGATCAGAACGGTAGGCGGGGTCGGCATCGGTCTGGCGTTGGTCTTATTGATCGCTTCGGCTGGGTTCCTCGTGGTTGGAGCCCGCCGCTCACTGAGAAAAGAGAGTGCTTTCATTGAAGCGGTAAGTGCGGGAAAAACCTCAATACCGGAAAAGCTACCCTTCTCATCCGGTGATGATGTGGCCAGAATGAGCACTGCCCTGCTGCGTCTGTTTACCGAGCTGCGTCGATTCATTTTACAAATCAAAAACACCGGCATCCAGAGCCAGGAGATGGGGGAGGACCTCCTGAAACAGGCCAAGACAATCGGGGAGCAAACAGAAGCAATTAAAAGCACCATGGGCAACGTTGAGACGAAAGTCCAAGAACTGGATAGAGAGGTTGTCGAGTCGGAGACAGCTGTCCGGGAGATGAACCAGTATATCGATAATGTGAACGAGCAGATAAGTGAGCAGTCCTCCGCGGTCAGTGAATCTTCGGCCTCGGTCGAAGAGCTGATTGCTTCTATCAAAAATATTGCTGCAATCGCCGAATCGAAAGAGCAGCAAGCCCAGAGCCTGGCCGAGTCTGCTAAAACCAGTGAAGGTGAAATGCGTAAAACCAGCGAGGTGATACGCAAAGTGTCCGATTCTACTTCGGTGGTAATGGAGATGGTCGAGGTTATCAATGAAATCGCTGAAAACACCGATCTGCTGGCCATGAATGCCGCGATTGAGGCCGCTCACGCCGGCAACTATGGTCATGGCTTTGCCGTAGTTGCACAGGAGATCCGCAGTTTAGCCGAAAATGCGCGGGATAATGCCCGGAAAATGAATGAGAACCTCAAACAGGTGGTGGAAAATGTCCAATCCATGGCTGATATCAGCGGGGGATTGGAGGAGTCCAACCGGAAAATGATCGAGGAGATTCACGAAGTGGCTGACGGTATGCGGGAAATGCGCAACGGAACAGAGGAGATGTCAGCCGGTAGTGATCAGATATCCTCGGCCCTGGGGAACCTGGTAAGCTCCAGTGACCAGCTGAAGGAGGCTTCAACCGGAATGAAGAGCAGGCTGGAGGTGGTGGAGCACTCTATAGGTTCTTTGAAAGACCTCTCCCGCATGAATACCGAAAGCGCTCAGGCAGTCGGGGTAACCGTAGAGCGTATCGGCCGTTCGATACACATGCTGGAAAAACTCGGACAGGTGAATGAGCGGACAGTGGGAACCCTGAATCACTATGTCGCACGTTTTCCAGTGCGTGGAAATGTGGTTGCAGAAAATCTGCCGCCGTACAACTACCTGCAGAACGGCGAGCCGATGGGTTTGGCGGTAGATATCGTGCGGGCGATGCACCTGCAGATGAATAAGACCGCCGAAATCGAGTTTATGCGCTGGGAGGAAGCCCAGGAAACTGCCTCGAACCATCCGGAGGTGCTGTTGCTGACGGTATTCCGCTCAGAGGAGCGGGAACCTATGTTTCACTGGATCGGTCCTGCATTTCAGGAACAGGTGCACCTGTTCAGTCTCGAACAGCGTGAGATCGGAGCCATCGGTAATATCGCAGATCGCCTGGATTTGCGCATTGGGACTCAGCGGGGCAATTTAGAAACTCAGTATCTGCTCGGAAAGGGCTTCGAAGCCGATAAGAACCTGTTCATTTATAATGATACCAGCCAGCTGATTCAGGCACTGTATAGTCAGAATGTGGATGCCATACCCATGGGCAAGTTGCAGATGAGGCACCAGCTGCAGGTCATGCAGCGAGATCCGAACGATCTGGAGAGTATCTTCGCCCTGAAAGAGATGTCAACGGACTTGTACATGACGGTGAGTCGCTCTACATCGGAGGAGATGGTGAGAATGTACCGGGATGCATTTCGGCAGCTGAAGGATTCTAAAGAGTACGAGCGAATATTGGAGCGATGGACCTAATTCTTGTCAAATAAGGTTTTATTCTGAAGAATTGGAATAATTATCAGCATCTTTCTTGACCGTGGTCATACGGATTGCTACACTTTGCTAGTACACAACATATGAATACCGAACTATTAGGCCAATTTTTAATCTCACCGAACTGGTTTAGAGCAATTCTGGCCGTTGTCTTATTTATATATGCAGTCCGTCTTCCGGTCCGCCCACCCTGTTTTCCGGCCTTTGTATCAATACCTCTGATTTTTTTGCTGCGCGACATTGCTCTTTTTTTTGTACAGGCACAGACCATTGTACTGACGGCCGAGTATATTGTCATGGCGATCTACATGTGCTGGGTCTGCGGATATCGTAGCCGCAGTGAGGGGCGAATCTTTGTTATAGCAGTTAGTCCTCTGATGGCTGTTCTCACGGTATTGTCGCTCCTATCGCAGGAGGCACCCGCCTGGGATGTGCTGCACACCGTAATAGCGCTGATTACATTTATCTTTTTGATGCAGCAGGTTTACAACGTATCAACAAAAAATGTACGCGAAGCTGAGTTCGTCGAACATATGCGAGGCTATTTTTCCCTCTACTATGTACTTATTTTAATGCTGGAAATTTTCGTGGGAGTAGATT
>JAASTM010000080.1 GCA_021767325.1 Spirochaetales bacterium | reverse complement strand
TATTTTGTTGGACCATAGGGATCCAAAATTATGAACTCAATATTTTCCGCCGCTCGACATTGATATGCCGCGGATCAGGTGTTTCTGGAAAATCAGAAACAGGATGAATAGCGGCAATCCCGCGATAACCCCCCGGGCCATCAGCGATCCGAGCTCGGTTGCCTGGGCAAAATTCCCCTGCAGAGAGGCCAAGCCGGTTGTGATAGTAAACATCTCCTTTCTGGTCGCTGAGACCAACGGCCACAGGAAATCGTTCCAGGTGAGTATGTAGGTAAATATGCCTACCGAGGTGAGGGCGGGAATCGACATCGGCATTATTATGTTGAAAAAAGTGCGCAGCGGAGTGGCCCCGTCTATCTGGGCCGCTTCGGTCACCGAATCGGGAATCCCTTTGAAGAACTGGGCCATGATGAACACGCCCATCGGTATGGCGACCCGGGGCAGATACAGGGCGGCGTAGCTGTTGTGTCCGTTTATCTGCGCGAACATGAGAAACAGGGGAATAAACATCGCCTCCTTCGGTACCATCAGGCCGGCCAGAGTAAGCGAGAAGAGCAGCTGCCGCCCCTTGAAGCGCATTTTAGCAAAGGCATAAGCGGCCATGGATTGGAGTACGAGGGTAAGCGCAGTGCCCAGAATGGTTACAATTATACTGTTGAGAAACCAGCGGATGGTGAGACCGATTTTCAAAACGCCGAAGAAGTTCTGCAGGGTAAAGCCCTGCGGCCAGAGAGCCGTCGAGTTCAGCTTCAACAGATCGTTGGGGGTAATCGCCATAACGATCATCCAGTAAAGCGGAAGAATCCAAACAACCGCCAACAAAACCAGTAATGTTGTTACGACTATGTTTTTTGCCTTCATTAGTTTTCCTCTTTAGAAAGTTTGAATTGGAAAAAGGAAACCATTGCCATCACTAAGAACAGAATGAAAGCCATGGCCGAAGCGTAACCGAGCTGGTGGTCGCGAAAGCCGGTTTCGTATATATACTGAATTAATACTCTGGTGGTACCACCGGGACCGCCCTTCGTGAGAATGTATACCTGTCCGAATATTTGAAATGACATAATTATCTGTAATATGGTGACTAATTCGAGAGTCCGTCTGAGACTGGGAAGGGTTATGTAAAACAGATCCTGAAACCAGGTAGCTCCTTCCAGCGAACTGGATTCGTAAAGCGAGGGATCTATGTCCTGCAGGCCCGCCAACAGCAGCACCATATTGAACCCGACCGTCCACCATAGGGTAGCAATTATAATTGCCGGCATAGCAAAGGTGGGGTCGGTGAGCCAGTTTATCGGTTCCGCACCAATCATTCGTGAGAACTCACCTAATAGGCCCTTTTGCGGATTGAACATGAAACCCCAGATAAGGGTGACTATGGAAACCGAAAATACGTAGGGAGCAAAAAATGCGGTCCTGAAGAGAACCTTTTTAGAGCCGGTCCCGTTCAAGAGTAGTGCAAACAGGAGCCCTACACCGATCAGAAGGGGAGTGGAAAAAATTACGAACTCGACGGTATTCAACAGCGAAGACCAGAAGGTCGGGTCACGGAACATATGAAGGTAGTTCTTGAACCCAATAAAGCTCATAGAGGATGTGAGTAAATCCCACTTGTACATGCTGGCGATTACAGCTTGGAACAGAGGGTAGATTTGGAAAATCACGTACACCACCATAAACGGCAGTACAAAATACAAAACCGGGAGATTTATGCGCGATTTCGCTTTCATAATCGCTCCTTATACATCAAACAAACGTGAATCATAATGTAATTATTTCATTATAGTATGAATATGTCAAGAAAAAATTGTTGAAACTGTTAGTGATTCATGTTAGTATGAATTAAAAGGAGCTGAGTGTATGATACCGAAAGACTATCCGCGCCCGAATATGTACAGAAAATCATGGCGGAGCCTGAACGGAACCTGGGAATTCGATTATTATGATGATGCCTTTGTGTTTTCTCCTCAGGAAAAACTGGCGCAGCCGTTACACCGCAGAATACAGGTCCCGTTTACCTATCAGACCCGGCTTTCGGGTATAGATAATAAAGAGATTCATGAACGGGTTATCTATAGAAAGAGAATACTACTGGATGAGAACGAGCGGGAACACCGGGTACAGCTGCATTTTGCCGCAGTCGACTTTTTTACAGAGGTATGGATAAACGATACACGCATTGGCAGCCACACCGGCGGTTATACCCCTTTTTCTTTTGATATTAGCCGATTCTTTTCGGACAGCCCAGAGGCGGTTCTCTCGCTGATTGTTGAAGATAAGCCTTCGTCCGACCAGCCGCGGGGCAAACAAGCGGTAACCGCACCGTTTGCCTGCTGGTATACGGCGGTCAGTGGAATCTGGCAGAGCGTGTGGCTTGAAATCCTTCCGGATGTGTACATTGCCGGGATTTCCGGAGATTCTTACGCGGAAAGCGGAACCGCCGAGTTCCGGGTGCGCTTATCTGCCCCTGATAAAGAGTGCCGGTTGTCAGCAGAGGTGCGATTCGAGGGTGAGTGTGTTGCCACGGGCCGCAGCGAATGTACTTATCCGAGTACTGCGATGCACTTCGATATTCCCGCTGTCAAAGCATGGAGCCCGGAAACCCCTAACCTCTATGAAGTTTATTTTGTCCTCATGCGGGGAGAGACGGTTGTCGATCAGGTCGAGACATATCTATCCTTTCGAAGCATTGAAGTGAGGAGTGACGGATTGTATCTCAATCAGAAGCGATACTTTCAGAAACTGGTGCTCATGCAGGGCATCTGGCCGGAGGGCGGATATACGGCACCGGAAGCCGACAGCTTCGACCGGGATATTCGTATGGCAAAGCAGATGGGTTTCAACGGGGGGCGTATGCACATGAAATTTGAGGATCCCCGCTTTCTGTACGCCGCCGACCGGCTGGGATTTCTGGTCTGGGGTGAAGCCCCCTCCTTTTATTCCTTTTCCGAGCGATCCTGCGCTGTGTTTCGGAAGGAACTCACCGAGATTATACAGCGGGATATGCGCCACCCCAGTTTGATCGCCTGGGTAATTGGAAACGAATCCTGGGGTATTAAAGAAATCAGTCAGTCGGAGAGGATACGCTCATGGCTGAGTGAAATCGTAGCAATGACCCGCAGCCTCGACCCGACCCGGCCTGTTATCAGCAATGACGGCTGGGAACATCTCAGCAGCGATATACTGACTCTGCACAGCTATGAACACAATGCCGAGCTGCTGCGGGATGATTGGAACCGGGCCCGCCGCAACGAAACCTGCGGAATTCACAATAAGGTATTTCGTCTCCAATCGGAAGATATACAGCATATGCCCTGGGTGCTGAGTGAATTCGGTGCCGTCAGTTTTATCGGTGGAGCTGAAGATGTGGACCACTGGGGCTACGGCGATGCAGCCGAAAGTACGGAGGCATTTCTCGCGCTTTTCAGGCATATTCTGGAAACAGTCTCCGCTCTGGACGGCATATCTGGTTGGTGTTATACTCAGTTCTCCGACGTCGAAAAAGAAAAAAACGGTTTACTGTGTGCAGATAGAACTCCAAAAGTAGAACCATCTCTTATCAGGGACCTTATCAAGGGAATTGTGAATAACTAATGGAATCCAAGGTTTTCATTACAAAAAGCGACGATGTACTCAACGTAGCGAAGGCACTCAGTTCTCCTCTCCGGATAAAAATGCTGCATGTTCTCAGACATCAGTCTATGAATATCCAGAACCTGGCGAAGGAGCTGGATATATT
Organism: Spirochaetales bacterium; assembly: GCA_021767325.1. The sequence goes on along the minus strand of JAASTM010000080.1, from coordinate 4,470 downwards.
AACATCCACCTGCACTATGAACATACAGGTGCTCGAAAGGGTAGGGCTTGTAAAAACTGAGATGGTCCCGGCGGTCCGCGGCAGCCAGAAGATGTGCAAGCTAATTTACTCGGAGGTCGTGCTTCCTCTCGTTGAAGAGGAAGAGGAGCAGGACGAAAACGCCATCGTTATCAATATGCCGATTGGATTGTATACCGATTTTCAGGTGCATCCCTCCTGTGGAATGATAAGTGAAACCGAAATCATCGATTACCTGGACAGTGAGCGGGCCTTCTTCAGTCCTAAACGGGGTAACGCTCAGCTGATCTGGTTTACAGACGGATTCATTGAATACAGCTTCCCGGTTAACATACCCAAGGAGAGGTACGTAAAGTCGATCCAGATCTCCGCAGAGATCTGCGCAGAGTTCCCGGGCTACAAAGAGGACTGGCCCAGTGACATCACCATGTGGATCAACTCCCAGGATGTAGGCACCTGGACCAGCCCCGGAGACATGGGCGGCAAGCGGGGCCGGTTTACCCCCAAGTGGTGGGGCTTGGAGAATACCCAGTTCGGCTTCCTGAAGTCATGGAGAGTCACCAATGAAGGGGCCTTTATCGACGGTATAAAGTCAGCCGCCACGAAGATCGAAGACCTGCATCTACAGGACGACTATCGTATCAGGGTAAGGTTGGGAATTAAAAAGCAAGCCGAGTTCCGCGGTGGGTTAAACATTTTCGGAGAAAAGTTCGGCAATCACCCTACCGGCATCAACCTGCAGATCGAGCTGGCCGGCCCCGTTGATTCATCAACCTGAACATACTCGGTTCATTCGACTCTACCAAACCGAGTGAAATTGATGTTAGAATAAGCACAACAACTAATGGAGGTGAATTATGCCAGGACTAAATCCTGAAGTAGATCCCGATGGTCTGCTGGAGTATTCAGTAGTATTTACCGATCGGTCGCTCAACCACATGTCGAAAGCCTTTCAGGAGGTTATGCGGGACATATCCTCTTCGCTGAAAAAGGTGTACAAAGCCCACTCGGTGGCCCTGGTGCCCGGCGGTGGTACCTACGCAATGGAAGCGGTAGCGCGGCAGTTTGCCGCCGACGCATCGGTTTTGATAGTGCGCAACGGCCTGTTCAGCTTTCGTTGGACAGCGATCTTTGAGGCGTCCGGTGTGGCTAAAGACCAGACTGTCCTCCAGGCGCGGCGAACGAAGGACGAGGCCAAAGCCCCATGGACACCAGCCCCGTTGCAGGAAATCGTCGATTCCATTCATGAGAACCGGCCGGCAGTGGTCTTTGCCCCGCATGTGGAAACCTCTTCGGGTATAATCCTTCCGGATGAGTATATCAAAGCCATTGGTAAGGCTGCCCGCGAAGTGGACGCCCTGTTCGTTCTGGACTGTGTCGCTTCCGGCGCCGTCTGGGTCGATATGCAGGCATCGGATGTCGATGTGCTGATAACCGCACCGCAAAAGGGGTGGTCGTCAACTCCGAGTGCAGGCATGGTCATGTTGAACCAGCGGGCCCGTGCCCGGGCAGACGCTGTCAAGAGCAGCAGCTTTGCCTGCGATCTGGGCGCCTGGCTGCGCATAATGGATGCTTACGAAAACGGGGGGCATGCCTATCATGCCACCATGCCGACCGACTCGCTGCGCAATCTGCGCGATACCATTCGTGAAGTCGAGGCCTTCGGTCTGGATAAGGCTACCGAAAAACAGTGGGAACTCGGAACCAAGGTTCGTGCGCTTCTGGCCGAGCATGGCCTGCCGAGTGTTGCCGCCGAAGGTTTCGAAGCCCCCGGCGTAGTGGTCAGCTATACCGACGACGAAGGTATTCGCACCGGCAAAAAGTTTGCGCAGGCGGGTCTGCAGGTAGCCGCCGGCGTACCCTTGAAATGCGACGAGCCCTCCGACTTCAGCACCTTCCGGGTCGGCCTTTTCGGTCTGGACAAGCTGCAAAACGTTGACCGGACAGTAGAATACCTCAAAAAGGCGCTGGATTCGATAGCTTAATCGAATATCGTGACGGCGCGATTTTATGCAGGCATTCCACGCAGTAATGCTGTGGGATGTCTGCGGCTTAACACTTCACTCCAGTAATCGACTTCTCAGAAATGCGATCTGCTCGGAGATGATCTCTTTTGTTGCGGCTGCATCCGTTTCCTGGTCGGGTTCGTAAAACTCGGTTCCACCTTCATGATAATGGATGGATACTTCGTGGCCAGCATCCTCCAGACGCTTAAAAAAGTCGGCATTCTTACCGATCATAGGATCGTCTCTGCCCGCTCCCATCGCAACGAATATCGGTACAGGCTCGGCCGGTGAGTATTTCGTCAAAGCTTGGTGATGTGAGTAGAGAAACCCCAACAAGTCCTGCCCCACCCATAGACTCATCGCTTTTACTCCCGGTCGGAGGGCGAAGTCTTCATTGGATAACAGGAAAAAACTGCGGTCGATCTGATGGTTGGCCGCATGGATCGCCACCCGGGAAGTATCCAGACGAAGCCTTCCGGCGTGTTCGCTGAGATAGTCGAAGGCGGTGAGAATAGTGGACATCACGTTTGGCGCTTGAATAAACACTGCCGCTACACCAGCTTCTGAAAACAGTGCCAGAGAATCGGTGGTGTGAAACTCAGCGGAAGGTGACATGAAGGTATGCTTCTTCAGAAAGGATTTTTGCTCATCAAAATTGAAAGTTACCACAAATGGCAGTGTTCCTTCGAAGTCGAAATTCGGCGGGTAGAAAACGGCTATCTCAACGCGTTCATCCGGTACTGCCTGGGTAAATACACGTGAGTCCGCCTGCTCGACTAAGCCGGCCGGAAGGGCCACATTTTCATTGATCCATGGATGCTCCGTCGGCTCATCCCGCCACTGCGCTTTGAACTCGTCCAGACTCATGGTGTCGTCCACTCCGATACCGCCACTAGGGCAGCCGGCAAGTACTGCCGCCATTATAACCGGCAAAACGAAACAAAACTGTTTTACCATCACTTTTCCTCCTAATGCATTATTTTGAAATAAACTATTGGGAGCCTGATTCCCGCGGGTGGGATAGTTAATGTGGGTGGAGCCGGGCGGGTTACTCGTCGTTATGGGAATATTATACAATCCTATATTGCCCGGTGCAATGATTTTCAATTCTACAATTTCGGGTTCGGTCCTGTGGCGTGTACGACGACACATCGCTGGATGAAATCGAGGGGAAAGCGGTTCAGTTGCTCTGTAGCGGTAATTGAACGGGGTTGTATAGTTGATTCCCTTATTCTTTTCTTGCTAAGCTTCCTCTACGATGGACCAAACACATTATCCTGACCGAGTAGAGTTGCATGAGGCGTATGCGCGGAAGCTTACGGTATACGAGGCGGTACTCGAAGATTTTACGCTCTCACCACACCGAGTGCGAAGTGCAAATTCGGACCATATTGAAGGATGCCTGGTCGTAGGTGGAACACGAGCTGGTGTATAAAGCGAATGGAAAGCCTGTTTAGTTTGGCGCAGACCTATTTTAAGCTGGAGGATTTTCCGGCAGCACTGGAGTATTGCGAAAAGGCATTAAAAATTGCCCCGGAGGAAGAAAAGGTGATAAAATTACGGGGCTATATAAATAAAAAATTGGCCCTTTAATAAAGGAGAGTGTAGTGTCGGATAACATACCGGAAAAAAAGAAATACGGTGTCCCGGAATTAAGGGATAAAATCATTATGCGTCTCGAAACCGCATATGCCGACAACAAACTCGAATTGGATGAATATGAAAAGCGCCTGGAACTGGCCTACAAAGCCGATTATATAGAAGACCTCGAAGCTCTTGTGCATGATTTTCCCGGCTTTCAACAATCTCCCAGCCGGGACATAACCAATAACTTTGATAGAGAGATAGATAGAGCGGATGATGATACCAAAATCACCCTGCTCGGCGATCAACATCTCACTGCGGAGGATTTTTCCAATAAGAGAATCCAAAGCCTCTCGATTCTGGGTGATGTAAACATTGATATTCGCAGATTCAGAAACTGTGAAGAGCCCATACGAATAAAGATATCTTCTCTCATCGGCGATACCCGTATAATTATTCCCAGGGGAATGAAGGTAAAAAACCGCTTCAAGAGCCTGCTTGGAGATTACGAACTCGTTCGGAATGAAGAGCAGAACTCGCACGCAGGACATATAGAAGAGTCCGGAGGAACCTGTATCTTAGAGGGATTCTCACTCCTGGGTGACATTTCTATCCGGGAAGAGGGCAGCAAGAAAAAGGGCTTTCTCCAACAGTTTTTTAAAGGCTGGAACACCTGGGACTGAGCTTCTTATACCTTGGCCATCACATCGTGCAGACCGCCGCCGTTCGCGACGTTTGAAAAGCCCATCTGCTCAAGCACCCGCTTGCCGTAGGCCGACCGGGCCCCGGAAGCGCAGTACAGCGTAATCTGGCGCTCTTTATCACCGAGGTCCTCTACCCGCTGGGTCAGTTCATCCAGGGG
>JAASTM010000079.1 GCA_021767325.1 Spirochaetales bacterium | reverse complement strand
GTGTTCGGTATGTTTTCATAGCTTCCAATCCTACTTTAAGGTATCAGCGGTGTCAATTGAGATAGGCAAGGAAACGGACTGCACCGACTGAAGGTGGTAATTAATATCAAAGCGGCTCTCGTCGAGCCGAATGTCGTAAGGAGGTGAGTAGAGATGAGCTGCCGTCTCGAGGGTTCCGGTCAAACCCTGCGGTACTGTGAATGAAAAACTGAAGGGGATGCTGGGGAAGCGGCCGATATGAAACTGCAGGCTGTGCGGATCTCGCAGGGGCGAAACCGGAAAATCTGAGTCGTAAAGGGTAATCGATTCTTCCGAAGAGAGGGTTATGCTCAGTTTCTCGATCTGATACGGGCTGTCGACTTCGATTGTGTAGGTCGATCTCTCGAGGAAATCGCGGCCCCCGATCCGTATGTCCAGGATGGGCTTCCGAAACTGGAGCTGTTTCTCCACCTGCAGTGCCTGGGTTTCGACCTGTATCACTCTCTCTTCGGAAGAGAGGCCCGATGTACCGTAGGTAAAACTCCCGAGAGGCTCGCTGCTCTCGAAGGAGACGGTATGACTGCTGCGGTTGGCATTTATTCGCTCCAGAATCTGCAGCGGCTGACGGCTGCCGGGACTGAGGGAGTAAAAGAACAGGAGATACACCAGAATAGCAGCGGTCAGGGTTCCCAAGAGAAAGTCGGATGCCAGGGTAATGCGCCGGGTGATCGAGTGATTCGGGTGATGATAGAGAACTCTCAAGCGCAGAGTAAAGAGCATATACGGCAGCAGGTGAAAGGCGATCAGCAGATTTCCCTGGATGCGCGAAAGTAGAATTCCATACATGGCCTGACTCGAGCCGGTACGGAAAATAATCAGCAGAATCACTACGATGAACAGGATGGAGGCCAGAAGATACAGCAGTTTTGTAATCCGGTTCCGTACTATAGTGAAGAGAAATCCGAGCAAAAAGATTGCTGCACCGTAGAGGGTGAGCGAGAGGTTGTAGGTAGTGAGAATCAAGACATTGGCTAGCAGGAAAAAAAGCCCTGAGGCGGAATAGAAACTGCCCCGCAGACGGGTAAAGTGAAATGGAGTGGTTATTCGATGACTCAAGGCAAATAGGAATCCGGCAAAACTCACTTTAAGCAGCAGCAGTAAGAAGGGCTGCTGCTGCCATAAAAGGCTCGACTGCCGATAGAGTGCAATTCCTTCGAGCAGCAGGGTGGCAATCAGCAGATACAGGAACATCAGTGCAAAGATAATCGGCAGTACCCATCCGTTGCGCCGCATCGAGCGCAGATATCGGTAAAACCGCTTGCGCCGGAAAAATGGATAAAGTAAAACCGCGGCAAACAGGAGTAAGATGATAATTATATAAGAGAACTCCTGAATCAGCAGGGTGTGTGTTCCGACTTTATAGAACAGGTAGTGACGGTCCCAACGGGTGGATACATCCTGCGGAAAGGACTGGATGAAATCGAGGAGGAAATCGTGCAGCATGCCGATATCACTCACAGACTGCGGCGCGGGCCCGCTTTGTGCGGCATCTCCATGCAGGTGAATTGCCGGTATGTCCTCCTCCAGGTAGGGATCGATTCGGGTAGGGGCTTCGATCAGCCCCATTTGGTTCAGATTGAATCGAATGGTGGAGAAGCTGAAGGGGATGCTGTTCTGCATCAAAAGCTCCGAGCTGTATTCAACAAACCACGCCGGCGATACGTTTCCGGTGCCGGAGGTACGCAGGTCCAAACTGAACTGGTCTGAAGGAAGACTGAGATAAAGCACCTGCGATGCTGTATCCGAGTAGTAGCTCTCTAAAAAGGCCCGTGTTCCGAGTTGATACTCATCCGTCCGCCCGTATTCTGCTCCCATGAAGAGAATGTGTACATCAGTCGGAGGTGTGCTACCGTGCAAACTTCGGCACAACTCGAGTGCCAGTGCCAGTCCTGCTGCTCCGCTCTCCTCTCTGGAAGCCTCTACAGGATGGTTTACAGGAAAAATGAAGTAGAGGTCGTTATCGGAGATGCCGGAGAACTCTGCCTCTATGATTTCGGAGAAAGAGTGAAAATTATCAAATCCACCTAAGCCGATCCGCTTGAATTCTATCCCTGCTTCCGTTAGCTCATCGCTTATATATTCAAAGCTCTGCTCCTCGTTCAGGCTGTTCTCATGGCGGGGATAATTGGTGGAAAAGGTGTGCATATCTTCGAATGTATGGTAAGATGTGCCTGATGGTGCCGTAAACAAATAAGTTATGGACAAGAGCAGGCTCAAAACAGTAACGAGGACAATTCTTTTCAACGACATCTGACTTTCACCATACGAGAATAACTGTTTTAGAGTCAAGCTTTATTTAAAACATACATTCACAAACGAGGGCGTATGGAAGTATTAAAAGAAATAGCTGACTGGGTAAGTATTTCTCACTTCAAACAGGATAGTGTTCCACAGGATTCTCTAGACCGAGTTATTTTTGCCGCTCAGCGTGCTCCATCTGCCAAAAACCGACAACCATGGCGTTTAGTTGCCGTGAGAAAACCCGAAGTAAGAGAACAGATTTATAATGCGGCTTATATGCAGGAGCACGTAGGCGAGGCTCCCGTCATTATCGCTGCCTGCACCACCAACGTCGATTACAAGATGCCGAACGGACAGCTCGCATACCCGATTGATATCGGTATATCTCTGGCTTTCATGATGATCCAGGCCAGAGCAGAAGGTCTGGGCACCCATACTGTGACAACTTACGACGAGGAGCAAATCCGGCAGCTCTTGACCGTGCCGTATCAAATGCGGGTAGTAGCTCTACTGCTGCTCGGATTTCCGAATGAGGAGCCGATGCAGGCTGAGCGGCGTCCATTGGAACAATTGCTTTCCTACGATCACTGGTAGGGTTCTTACTGGCGGGTGTAATGCAGGCCGCTGCGCTCCTGGTAGCGTTCTATTCCCAGCTCGATCAGCGTGGTAATCAGTGAACTGTAGCCGAGCCCGGCTTCGTCACAGAGCTTTGGGAACATGCTGATGTTGGTAAACCCCGGAATTGTATTTATCTCATTCAGTACGACCCGGTTGTCCTCGGTAATAAAAAAATCCAGCCGAGCGAAGCCCTCCGTGTCTGCACACTTATATGCCGCTACTGCCAATTCCTGTACAGCAGCTGTAACCTCGCTGGGAAGGGGAGCCGGCACCCGCAGCAGGGCTCCGTCCGGATCGAGGTACTTGGCATCATAGTCATAAAACTGATGCTCATCAGTCGGCACTATTTCGCCTACCGCATATGCTTCGGGGAATTGGTTGCCGACAACCGAACACTCGACTTCGCGGCCCTTCATCTCCGGTTCGACCATAACCTTCGTATCGAACTTGAAGGCGGTTTTCAGTGCGTTTTGCAGTTCGTTTTGGTTGACAGCCCGGGAGACTCCGACCGATGAGCCCGAGCGGGAAGGTTTTACAAACAGGGGAAAATCGAACTTACTCAGAATCCGCTCGAGCAGTGCGGAAATGGAATCCCGGCTGTCGAGTTCGTGCTGCTTTACCTCTTCGAATGGAATTGTAGACAATCCGGACTCTATCCAGACCCGCTTCACCATAGCTTTATCCATGCCGAGACTGCTTGCCAGAACTCCTGCGCCCACGTACGGAACTCCGGCTACCTCCAGCAGCCCCTGCACCGTGCCGTCCTCGCCGAAGGTGCCGTGCAGTACGGGAAAAACAGCTGTCAGGTCGATATGTCCCGCGGCAGCCCAAAGGCCTTGCCCGGGCAGTACACTCACGACCTGTTCAGGCTGTGTGCTCATCACGAGGGCGGTTTTGTCCTCGCTCAGCTCGGGTTCCGTTTGTAGATACCAGCGTCCGTCCCGGTCAATGCCGATGAGGACCGGTTCGAAACGGCTGCGGTCGATGTGGGTGTATACCGATGCTGCAGAGACCAGCGACACTTCGTGTTCGCCGGATTTTCCTCCGAACAGTATTCCTATGCGTTCTCTGCTCATGCTTCGCCTCCCTGTCTGTATCCGAGTGCATGCAGCTGCTCCCGGGCTGCAGTCTCTTCGTCCCACGGAATCGGACCGTCGGCATAAATAATGGTTCCCTCGTGGCCCTTGCCCAGCAGTACCACCAGGTCGCCTTCGCCGGCCAGCTGAAAGGCGCGGCGGATAGCGGTGGGCCGGTCTTCAATCAGAAACAGATTTTCATCTCTCCGCATTGAACCGCAGCCGGCGGCAATGTCTTCCAGAATGGTCCGCGGCACTTCACCCCGCGGGTCCTCATCCGCCAGTACGATCATGTCACAGTACGCAGAGGCGATCTCCCCTAACTGGCTGCGTTTCTCAACATCCCGTTCTCCCGCCGAACCGAACACGGCGATCAGTTTTCCCTGCGCCACCTGCCGCCGCAATGCGGGAAACAGTTTTCTAAAGGAACCGGGGGTATGGGCGTAGTCGACGATTACCTGAAACTCCTGCCCCTGGTGAACCGGTACCATGCGCCCTTTGATTGGCTGCAGTTGAGATACCAGCGGCAGAAAGTCGTTGATCTTCTGGCCGGGCAGATTTCCCACCGCTAACAGAGCGGCCAAAGTGTTCTCAATATTGAAGCGCCCGGGCTGGGGCAGGCTCAGCTGCTCGTTCAGCCCCAGTCCCTTTAGATAAAAGCTCTGACCGGAGGGCGTTTCCCGGATGTCGGCGGCTAAAAGATCGGGTTTGGCTGTCTTGTTCCCGCTCCCGCCGGAGCCCTCCTCGTTTTCAATTCCGTAGAGATAGACTGTACCGTCGGCGGCTTCGATAAAGGCCCGGCGATGCTCCTCGTTACCGTTTATCACACTGTACCCGGAATCCTTCGGCACCGCCCGGAACAGATTGGCCTTGTCATCGATATACCTCTCGAGGGTTTTGTGAAAATCGAGGTGTTCATGGCTGATATTGGTTAGTACACCGACATCGAACTTGATATCACCGAGGCGGTTGTTGATAGGCGAGAGGCCGTGGCTGGTCGCTTCCACTACTGCATGGGTGCAGCCGTTCTCGTGCATGGAGCGCAGCAGGCGGTGGATTTCCGGGGCTTCCGGGGTAGACTGGCGCAGAAAGTTCTTCTCCGGCCCGTTACCCAGATCGAACTGAACCGTGGTCAAGAGACCGGTTTTTATTCCGTAAAGCGTGAGCAGTTGTTGAATAAAATAGCTGGTAGTGCTTTTTCCGTCGGTACCGGTTATACCAATGATGGTCATCTCGGAGGATGGATCATCATAAAACCTGCAGGCGATGGGTGACATCAGTACACGGCTGTTTTCCACCCGAATGTAGGCTACTTCTTGTGCGTATTCGGGCAGTGGATCGCTGTGCATGATTGCAGCGGCACCCTTTTCGACTGCCGCATCAATATATGCATGGCCGTCGGTGTGAAACCCTTTTAGGGCAAAAAAAAGGCTGCCCCGTTCTACATCGCGGCTGTCGTAGACGAGACTGCTGATAAGTGGGTCGGCGGGACCATGCTGTTCTGTTATGTTGATTTTTGATAGTAAAGCTGATAGTCTCTTTCCGGTCATGCCGGAATGGTATCAGGCCCTCCGTCTTTCGGCAAGTGATGGGGCCTTTGTTTCTACCGAATATCTAACTCGCCAACTAATTGCCTACATCGGCAATAAAAGGCGAATCCTCGGCTTCCTTTACCGCATCTTCTCGCGCTTGCAGGAAAAGCACCCGATTCACACCTTTCTCGATCCGTTTGCAGGCAGCGGGGCGGTTTCGCGGCTTGCCAGGCAAATGGGATACAGGGTAGCTGCTAACGACTGGGAAGAGTACTCCCGCATCATAAATTCTACACATATCACCCTGAGTCCCGCAGAAGCGGAGGAGCTGTTCGGCGGGTTCGGCGGAATAGAAACGACGCTCGAATATCTGAATACCCTGACCGGGGAGCCGCAGCGTCCCCTGATTAGCCGTTTCTATGCCCCGGCTTCCACCGAGAAGGCCGACTACCGGACCGAACGCCTGTTTTACACCCGCGAAAATGCTCTGTTTATAGACCGGGTGCGGGAGGAGATCGACCGTCTATGGCCGCAGGGGGGGCGCGCCCACGACCTGCTGATGGCATTACTCCTGTACGAGGCGGCCACCCACGTAAATACCTCCGGAGTTTTTAAAGCCTACCACAAGGGCTTCGGCGGGCACAGCCGCGACGCCCTCAGCCGCATTATGGCGCCGATGGAGATCGAGTATCCGGTATTGATCGACGGTGCAGCCGGTTGTGAAGTACAGCAGCTCGATGCCGCCGATTTTCTCAACCCCCGCAGCGGCGATCTGTGTTATCTTGACCCGCCCTACAACATCCATCAGTACGGTAGTAACTACCATCTGCTCAACACCATCGCCCGCTGGGATTTTCCACCGATCAATAATGAAATCGGTCCCGACGGCCGCCTAGAATCGAAAGCGGGAATACGGACGGACTGGAAGCAGACCCGTTCCGATTTCTGCTCGAAAGGCGCCGCCCCCGCAGCGCTGCGCAGAGTACTGGATGCAACCGATACCCGCTGGGTGGTGCTCAGTTACAACAGCGAAGGCATTATTCCCATGGAACAGCTCATGGATATTCTCAGTGAGTTCGGCCATATTGAAATACACAGTCTCGATTACGTGACCTACCGGGGCGGCCGGCAGAGCATACACCGGCGAACCTACAACACCGAATTCCAACTGGTGGTGGAGCACCGCAGCGAATGGGGCGCAGCAGGGCAGTCCTCCCGTCAGTCCGCTCGGCAGCCCAGCCTGCAGCGCTTTCTGCCTGCCCATAGAATCCAGTCTCTGCTGCAGGGGGCCTTTGTTCCAGAGCGGCTGCAGGACCATTTCCGCACGGAGGGGAACCGTGTGAATCTGCATCCGGGTTCCGATGTATGGCTTTCTACGGAACAGCTTTACAGCTTTATCGAGGTGCCGAGTCTGCAGCAGCTGCAGGCGCTTTCGCTCGAATCCCTGCAGGCGGTCGAACACAAACTGAAGGCGGCTGCCTGTCGCGACCGGCAGGAGGAACTGGCGGTGGTACGCCGGCTGATGTGTGCGGAGGAGAATCCGGCTGCACGCAGGCGCTATCAGAAAAAAGTGCTCCACATCCTAAAAAAGTTCACTCACAGGAAGTACCGCCACGAGTGGGAGAGTGAGATAGCGCGCCTGCAGGAGTTGTTGTCCGAGGATGGCGCGCAGCTCGAAGTCCTGCGAGCCGGTCTACAAGAGCTCATCGACCTGGGGCGCCGGCGTTTCGACGGCTGAGCAGCCGACGGTCCGAGGTCAAAAAAATGCGTAGTGGCTGTAATCCTGGCACGCAAATTTTCACTCGCGCACAGCGAGTACAGCCTGAATCTCACATCCACACATACCGCGGCCAGAATACCCCATCGTGCTTTTCAAGAGTGCCGGTCATCCGCGCCCAAACTATCATCTGTGACCAGCTTAGTTTCAGCTTTACATGTGTGAAGAACCTTCTCATCGAAAAGATGTCCTGCAGGTTCTCCCGGATCAGACGGCCATCGATCCCCGCCGCCTCACCGTGGGTGTAGTACTTCTTCTCTACGTGCTCTATCCGGTATGGCTTGAAGAAGTTGTGATACAACTGATACATAGCAAAGCGCTCGAGCGCGTTGTTCACGTTCCGCGAAAAGCGCACCGTCTCGCGCACATGATCGGCATTGTCCTTGCGCAGCTCCCGGTCATAGTAATTCACAGCAAAAAGAGGGTTCTCAGTTGTGCGTTCTGCCTTCGATGAGCAGGTGTAGTGAAAAAACTTCTTCTCTTTCGCAAGCGCCTGCAGCACCTCCGATTCGGCAAGCACTCTCGGGTACTCGATCTTCTCATCGCTATAGAGACAGGTGGCTACGCCCTGTGCCGCCCGGCGCTGGGCAAACTGCTCGACCATATCTACTATCTGCCGAAATGACTGAGAGATAGTGCGACACTCGCGGATGTAGGTCGACTCCCGCAGCTTGCGCTCCGCTTTTTGTTCCTCGGTCATTCGGCCCTTGCGTCTGAGGTGCGAATAGTCGTAGCCAAAGAGAAACTGCGACCACTTTCCCACCAGCAGGTTGAAGTTGTTCGGCTGATACTGATCACTGACAAAACTCTCAAACCCATCGGTGACCAGCGCCTCATTCGGGGTAAAGCCTGCCAGGAGCTCGGCCTGCAGGGCCATCGCCTGCCGGGCCATGCGGCCGATACGGTTGGTGATGGCCGAGTGATGGACGCC
>JAASTM010000078.1 GCA_021767325.1 Spirochaetales bacterium | reverse complement strand
TTTTCTCCGCTCCCCCGGGCCGCAGCCCCGCAGAGCGTGAAAGCTTTATAACAAATATCCTTGACTTGTGTCAAGTGCTTTTGTCAGTTGAAGCTAATTTCTTTTTTGGCTGGACTTTCAGTATAACTCTGCATAAAAAAACTGTCAATTCAGTGACAGCCTATTCAGCGAAGTTATTTGCCCTTTTAGCCGTTGCCGCTGCTTCCCTGCGACGTGTGCAAAGGTAAATGAAACCCCAAAAAATGTCAATACGGCTATTAAAATTTAATTACAAAATCGTGATATCTGCATGAGAGCCCCGGAGGCGGCACCGGCAGTGCTCCGGCAGTCCGTCACCCCCATCTCCCTCGACTGCTATGCCTTCAATCGGCCCCCGTTCTTAGCTGGATAATCTTCTCCGCCAGCTCTGCAAAGCCCAGGCCTCCGCGACCTTCGGTCACGTATTTCGGCAGTGCATTCAGACGCTCCTGCACATCGATGACATTAGCCACCCCGCAGCTCAAGTCGAAGAACTCGAACATCGGTTCATCATTCAGCGCATCGCCGCAATAGAGAATCTGCTGCCGCATCTCCCGAAGCGTCAAATTGTACCGGCGTGAGAGATACAGCTTGGTCGTCTCTATCTTGTCGTAATCTCCGAACCAGGCGTTCACATGGATCGAACTCATCTGCGTGCGGGCACCGGACTCCCGGCATATGCGCATAATCTTCTCCGTCTGCCTTTGATCCAGTGGCGGGGAGGTCTCATTTACATCGAAGGCTAAATCGTACATACGGGCAAATTGATCCTGCGAAACCTTCACGCCCGGTACAGCTTCAGCTACCTTGCGCCGTAAAGCCTCAATTTTCGTGCGGATTTCCTCCGAACGCCCTTCTACCGAGGGGTGCAGCATGGTTTTTATCTGTTCATCCTCCCGATAGAAGACGAATGCCCCGCTCTCGCTGATGACCGCATCCACCGGCCATTGCCGGATTATCATGTGGGCCCATCCCCCCGGTCCGCCGGTGACCGGAACAACTTTTATATCGTGCTCGGCCAGACGCCAGAGAGCCTGGTAGGTCTCCGGAAAAATGCGCCCACGGTGAGTGAGGGTGTCGTCCACATCGGTGAACAGGAATTTTATGCTTCCCGCCGCAGACTCTAAATGGCGGACTGGTATCATCTCCGGCACCACATTACTCCTGCCTCAGAGCAGCCCGTACGTAGGTGAGAAAAGAAAGTACTGATGAGGCCGCCCCAAAAATAAAAATAGCCACAGTAATTGTTCTGAGTGCAGGTATGAAATACACATCGGGACTCAGTCGTTCGAATGCCACATACGCAAGCCCCAACACCCCGCCGGCCGCATACGTCACCGCTTTCGCCTTGCCCCATATCGAGGCGGCCATAGCTACACCGCGCCGTATCATCAGCATGCGCAGGAAGGTTATTCCGAGCTCCCGGTACAGCAGCACCAGGAACACCCAGGCCGGCATCAGCCCGCTGAGGGTAAAACAGAAAAAGTAGGTCATCCGGCTCATCACATCGCCGAAGGGATCGATTACTTTTCCTATTTCGGTAACGAGTTCATATTTACGGGCAAAATACCCGTCCAGCATGTCGGAGATTTCCATCACCACGAATACGACCGCCAGCACTATCAGGGCAGGCACTTGTCCGCTCCCGGTCCATTCGGTAAAAAAGAAGGCTGCAAAATAAACCGGAGCCAGAGCAATACGGATAACGGTGAGAGTGTTAGGTAAGTTCATAGGAAAACTGTACGGGTTTTGCGGGGAGCTGTCAATTCACCCTAATGTACCGACCCTATTTGGCCGGTCGGCGGTGCGCCTGCCGGGGGTTCTGGGGCTGCTCGGGGTGGTCAAGATATTCCTGCAGCACGGCTCTGTAATTCTTATCTCTGGAATAACTGTACAGAACCGTGTACCCCGATCTGAGGCGGCGCTGTATCAGCTCGCGGAGTTTTTCATCCAGCTCCTCGGCACTGGAGAAGCTGTAGACCTTCTCGCGGCCGCCGTCGGGAGTAGACCCCCACATGGTGGTAAGGGTGTACAGCTCGAACAAGCCGGTCTGACGATCGTGCAGCGTATAGTAATAGTGCTTACCCTTGGGGGTGGTTTTCCGCAATAGAATAATCATAACTCCATCCTACTGCACCTATCGGCAGGGGTCAGCAAAAACTGGAGTGGCTGCCCCCGCTTTTACCGCTGAGTACGGAATTCAGGAAGGCTGCCTTCGGTTACGAGCTGGTAAGTGCGCAGCACCTGCAGCTCTGGCTGAACCACTTCCAAGAGTTCGAGCTCCGCCAGGCCGGCCTTCAACATGAGACTCAATGGCAAGCCCGCATCCGCCGCGCCGGCCGCGGACAGATCCTCGCCTGATGGCTCGGCAAGCTCGGAAATCGAGTGCACCCGAAACAGAAACGCACACCGGGGATAGAATACCCAGGGCTCGAACCTGATCGTGCTCAGAACAACCCGCAGCCCATCGCCATTGATTTCCCGAAACTCGGTCTGCTCGTCTTCCGGGCCATTAAGTTCCACTTTGGTGACCGTTCCGGTGCCGGTTGTCTGCCGGGCGATCACCCTGATCTCCAGCAGCTGATCACCGGGCTGATAACAGCCCCATTGTCGCACGACTCCCGAGACAAAAACAACATAGAGCAGCGCTACCAGTACCAGAGGGATCACCAGCCAGCGAAACCCGATATACACGACCGTCCAGCCGAGCACCGCCAAAAGAAAAAAGTAGAGCAGAAACCGGTTCCACTCGACCTGCGGCAGTTCGAGAAAGACAATTGCCCCCAGCACCGCCAGTGCGGCCAAGCTCAGGAACAGACTGCACTTCACAATCAAACCGGCGCCAGGCCGATCCCGACGGGAGCGCCGCCGCTCACCTCTGTCGAGCAGGCCGCCCCGCCGGCCGTACTGACCCCTTAGCCTGCGCCAGCCGGCGGTCAGCAGGGCGCCTATCGTCCCGCCGAGCCCTCCGGCTGCCAGTACGAGCCAGAAGTATACATTCTGCAGATCTACCGCATTACAAGACATTCAGCCTCGAGAATTTCCGTTCGAGATAGTCGATGAAAAAGCGCGGATTCAGCGGCTCGCCGCTCACCCGCCGGACCAACTCCGGTGCGGTGTACACCGCGCCGTGACGGTGGATATTCTCCTGCTGCCACCGGCGAATACTCATCAAGTCGCCGGCCTCGATTCTGGTGTCGAGGTCGGGCATGTCCTGCTGCATACGGCTCAGGAATTGTGCACCGTACAGGTTTCCCAGGGCGTAGGTCGGGAAATAGCCGATCGCCCCCATCGACCAGTGCACATCCTGCAGGACCCCATCCGCATCCGAAGGGGGACGGATTCCGAGCAGCTGCTCCATCAGATCGTTCCAGGCTTCCGGCAAGTCTTTCACCGCCAACTTCTTATTCACCAGCGCGAGCTCGAGCTCGAAACGCAGTATCACGTGCAGGCTGTAAGTCACCTCATCGGCTTCGATTCGGATCAGACTGGGTCGAACCTTGTTGACTGCCCGTCCGAAGCCCTCGGCATCGAAATCGGACAGCTTTTCGGGAAAAATCCGCTGCAGCTCCGGGAAAAAGTGCTGCCAGAACGGCAGGCTGCGACCCACCAGATTCTCCCAGGTGCGGGACTGCGACTCATGGATACCCAGACTGGTCCCCTCGCCCAGACAGCTGCCGTGATAGGCCGGATCGATTCCCAGCTCGTACAGACCGTGGCCGCCCTCATGAATAGTGCCGAAAATCGAAGAAAACAGATCGTCCTCATGGTACCGAGTTGTCACCCGGACATCATTTCCGCCCAAGGAGGTGGTAAAGGGATGGGCGCTCTCATCCAGCCGGCCCCGTTCGAAGTCATAGCCCATCTGCCGCAGCAGATGCAGAGAGAACTCCCGCTGTCCGGCCGCCGAAAAACCCCGCGACCGCACACTGTCGTCGGTCTTCTGCGCATCGGTAATACGCTTTACCAGCGGCGTCAGCTCGGTTTTCAAATCGGCAAACACCTCTTCGACCTGGGAGGCACGCATCCCCGGCTCGAACTCATCGAGCAGGGCATCGTAGGGCTGCTCCGGGTATCCCAGGGCCTCGGCCTTCTCCAGCGTCAGCTCAACTATCTTCTCCAGATGGGGCTGAAACACGGAAAAATCATCCGCCTCGCGCGCCTTTATCCAGGCCGCCTGAGCCCGGCTGGTGGTCTGCGCCATATCCGTGACCAGGCGGCGCGGAATCTTGACCGCCCGGGCGTAATTCCTCCCGAAGACCCGCAAAAAGGCCTGTTGAAAAAATCCGGGCTCGTCTTCGGCCGGCGGGGCTGCGGCCGCACCGGCTCCAGCACTGTCACTATCACCAACCTGCGTGGTGCCCGGAGCGCCTGCATCACTGCCGCCGCCGGCCGCCTTGGCCCCAGCACGCCCATCTTTATCTGCTTCCGAACGCACTTCCCCCCGGGCGGCCTCCAGCAGTTCGCCGGTCTCGGCGGAGGTCAGTCGGTCGTGGGCCAGCCCCTGCATCAGCGCAATCTGATCGGAGCGCTCTTCAATCGCCATCTCCGGCATACCGGTCTCCTGGTCCCACTGCAGTAGCGCCGAAGTGTGTTCCAGCAGGGCTATCTCCTTGTCAATCTGCTGTAATTGTTCAAATGCCTTACTCATTCAATCTCTCCTCATCCGGCCGGCGGCGCCAGCGGAGGATCCCCGCCGGCGGCTCAATTATACCCTATATCTCTTCCTTATCGGCAATTTTCTGGTTGGCAAAGCCGATAAAATCTTCCACGCTCATCACATCCTGCTTGCGGTCGGTGCGGCGGCGCAGAGAGACACTGCCGTCGTCCTTCTCCTTCTCGCCGACGATCAGCATGTAGGGTATCTTCTCGTTCTGGGCGTTGCGGATCTTGGCGTTCATGCGGTTGTCGCTCAGGTCGACATCGGCCCGCAGCCCCGCGGCGGTCAGCCGCTGCTTTACCTCGCGGGCGTATTCGTTGAAGGGGTCGGCCACCGGGATAACCCGGGCCTGCACCGGATTCAGCCAGACCGGGAAGGCGCCGCCGTAGTGCTCCACCAGCACGCCGAAAAAGCGCTCGATGGAACCCAGCAGGGCGCGGTGCACCATGTAGGGGCGCTTCTCCTTGCCGTCGTGGTCCACAAAGGTCATGTCAAAGCGCTCGGGCA
Organism: Spirochaetales bacterium; assembly: GCA_021767325.1. The sequence goes on along the minus strand of JAASTM010000078.1, from coordinate 3,036 downwards.
GGTTGAAGTCGAACTGCACGGTGGTCATCTGCCACTCGCGGCCCAGGGCGTCTTTAATTTTCAGGTCGATCTTCGGCCCGTAGAAGGCGCCGCCGCCCTCGTCCACCTCGTAGTCCAGCCCTTCGGCCTCGATCGCCTTCTTCAGGGAGGCGGTGGCCTGGTCCCAGGAGCCGTCCTCGCCGACGCTCTTAGCCTCGGCCGGGCGGGTGGCCAGGTAGGCCTTGATGTCGCTGAAGCCGAAGGCCTTCCACATGTGCAGCGAGAAGCGCAGCACTTCCAGAATCTCGTCCTCGATCTGGTCGGGGGTACAGATGATGTGGGCATCGTCCTGGGTAAAACCGCGCACCCGCAGCAGCCCGTGCAGTACGCCGGAACGCTCGTAGCGGTACACAGTGCCCAGCTCGGCCCAGCGCAGCGGCAGATCGCGGTAGGAGTGCAGATTGGTGTTATAAATCATGATGTGGAAGGGACAGTTCATCGGTTTGATGTAGTAGTCGTTCTCGTCCACCTGCATCGGGCTGTACATGTTCTCGTTGTAAAAGCCGAGGTGCCCGGAGGTCTCCCACAGCCAGGACTTGCCCACGTGCGGGGTGTAGAGCATCTCGTAGCCATTTTTCAGGTGCTCGCTACGCCAGTAGTCCTCAATCGCCAGCCGTACCCGCGCCCCCTTGGGGTGCCAGTAGATCAGCCCCGGGCCCGCCTCCTCATGAGTGGAGAACAGGTCAAGCTCGCGTCCGACCTTGCGGTGGTCCCGCTTGCGCATCTCCTCCAGGCGCTGCAGGTACTGCCGCAGCTCCTTGGGGTTCTTCCAGGCGGTGCCGTAAATACGGGTGAGCATCTGGTTCTTCTCATCGCCCCGCCAGTAGGCCCCGGCAATATTCAGCAGCTTGAAGGCCTGCGGGTTCAGCTCGGAGGTATCGTTCACATGAGGCCCGCGGCACAGGTCCACAAAGCCGCCCTGGTTGTACAGCGACACCTCCTCACCCGCGGGAATCGCCTCCAGCAGCTCCAGCTTGTAGTCCTGGTCCTGCTCTTTGAACAGCTCGTAGGCATCCTCGCGCTTGACCACGCTGCGCTGAAACTCGTGCCCCTCTTTGATAATCTCCTGCATCCGGGCGCTGATCTCCTCCAGGTCCTCCTCGCTCAGCTGCCGCGGCAGCTCGAAATCGTAGTAAAACCCGTCCTCGATAGCCGGACCAATCGCCACCTTGGTCCCGGGAAACTTCTCCACCACCGCTTCGGCCATCACATGGGCCATAGAGTGGCGTATTTTATGCAGTTGTTCGTCTTGTGCCATAATCTATCTCCTTCTATCTCCTTGTACATTCTGTTCGGCTCCTGCGGGCCCGCTCGCCGGGCACAGCGCAGTACCTGGTTTAAACCAAAAAAACCTTCACGCCATCCGTCCTCGTCACCGTAGTGCAAGGACGAAAAACGCAAAGGTTTTCCGCGGTTCCACCTTACTTCCGCGCCCGACTCTGTGTGTCGATACCCATTGTATCGCCTGTCGCCGGCCGCGACTCTCGCTTGGCCCGTTTACGCCGGGAATACGGCCCCGCTTACTCGCCGCACGCTTCCGGGCACTCAGCCCGGCCGGCGGTTTTCCGCAGGCAGCTCGGGAGGGGTTTTCGGAGGGTACTGCCGGGCGGCTTCCAGCCCCCGCACCTGCGGTCGGCCGCCCTCTCTCTCGACAGCGAGCCCCTCGTACTCGTCTCCGTCATCGCTATTAGCTATAATATTGCGATAATGCTATCTAGATGTCAAGTCAGGCACTTTCAAAAATCAAAGATTTTTGAAATGCCAGGGCCTTTAGCAATTTTAATTGCGACCCCATTTGGAAGGTTCGTTTAAGAACCTTCAAGTATTTTGGCCACCAGCTGCACGAATTCCGCCTTTCTTTCCACATGCAGCCAGTGGCCGGCGTTTTCCATAATATACGTGTCATGCATTCGAAACCAGCGCGTCAGAGCTTCAAAATGCTCCGCCGGCATATACTCACTTCCGCCGCCCTTTATCGTCAACAGCGGCACATCCCGCCAGGCATCCTGCCTGCCCGCCGTGTGTGCAGGCTCCCCGTCCGGCAGTACCGCCCGGCAGGCCTGGTCGAAGCCGGCGGCGATCGCCGCCACCCCCAGCTGCAGGCCCAGCCGGCCGTCATCGCCGCGGCGCAGGTTGTGCAGCAGAAACTGCACCACCTCCGGCACGGTGATCCGCCGCCCCAGCAGCTCCTCGGCCGCCGGCCGGCTCTCCAGGGCGGAGGGGCTGGCCTGCAGCTCCTGCAGGGCCTCCACTACCCCGCGCAGCTCGCCGCAGAGGCTGTCGGGCAGCCGGAAGGGGCTGATGTCGACCAGCACCAGCCGCTCGATCCGCTGGGCTGCCTGCTGCAGCGCCAGCAGCGCCACTTTTCCGCCCAGTGAGTGGCCCAACAGGGTCACCGGCCCGCCGCCGATCTGCGATTCGATAAAGCGGACGACATCGGCGGCCATTTCGTCAAGATCGAAGGGTCCCCGGTTCGGCGACTGGCCGTGGTGGCGCAGGTCCACCGTGAAGACGGTAGGACGGCCGCCGCGGCTGTCCTCGCTGGCCGCCAGCTCTTTGGCTACGCTGCGCCAGTTACGCCGCGAGCCGAACAGGCCGTGCAGCACCACCAGCTGCGGACCATCGCCGGATCCATCGAAGCGGTCGAAGCTCAGCTCAACCAGCATAGGTGTCCAGCACCTCCTGTACCCGGGCCATAGTACGGCGGTGACAGTTCTCCACCTTGATGGTTTCCTGTCCCGGCTCGAGGATTATCTTTCCGAACATGAGCCCCTTGCTGACATGATACCCGGTCAGGTCGGCATACGGCACCTTGCGGGTGTGGGTTCCGTTGACCGGATGTACGTGAATAAAATACACGTGGCTCTGTCCGAACACCAGCATCCAGCGCTTGCCGTTGCTGATGCCGGCGGTCGCTGCTTCCAGGGTCTCCCCCTCCGGCAGGGCGGCCGGCACCACCTTCACCTCGGGCCGGTAGCTGAACAGGTGATACACGTT
>JAASTM010000077.1 GCA_021767325.1 Spirochaetales bacterium | reverse complement strand
TTCCGCGCCTGCTCGAGAGGATCAAGCAGGAGGATCCGCAGAGCTTTGAGCAGTTTCAGGAAACCATGCGGAACTTCCGTCCGATGCTGGTGATGAACATGCTGGAAGATCCGAAGGATGCCAAGAAGGCCGAGAAAATCCGCCGCTCCTGCCGTGAGTATCTCGGAATCGACATGGAGCATCTGGGGGTTATCTATTTTGATCATCTGCAGGAGGTAGCCCTCAGCTCGCGCTTGCCGATAGTTGCCTACAAGCCCGGCTCGGTTCTTAGCCAGGCGGTGTACCGGGTTGCTGATAAAATCATCCAGCATCAGGAAGAGGAACAGTCTGGTCTGCTCGATTTCGACAATCTGGAGCAGACGTATGAAACCGCGGAGATGGAAGCGGAAATCGATTTTGACGCTAAAGTACAGGACCTCGAGAATCTGCTGCACAGCGGTGCGTTAACCCGCGGAGATCTCATCGATACGATTCGGGCTCAGCAGTATGACATTAACGGACTGAAAAAAGAGAACCAGCTTCTCAAGAGTAAACTGCTGAAAGCGATGGAGCAGGGATACAAAGTGTAAATGTCATGCAGACGAAGGGCCGGCTCAAGATTACAGTTGACAATTCCCATCTAAAAGCGTCGCTCGTTTTTACTGCGGATCCTCACGGCGAGGTGTGGAATGTTCCCAAGATAAAGAACCTCCTCGAAGAGAAGGGGATTGTCGAGGGAGTTCAGGAAGAGGCGATTGAAGCGGCCGTTCAAGGGTTCGAGGATGCCGGTGAAGAGCCGGTCAAGGCGGTAGTTGCCGAAGGCACTCCCGCGGTTCCGCCCTCACCTCCCGAATACAGCTGGAAATTGCCGCCGATTCCGGATGAGCTGCAGGAGGATGCCCGCTGGATTCTGGAAAAAGCCGGCGAACCGCGGATTACCGTAACCAAGCGTGAGCGTGTGCAGGTAGAGAAGAAGGTTCAGAAAAAGAGCAAACTGCCCTTCGGCAAACCGAAAGAAGAGACGGTAAAAAAGTGGGAAAACCGTGAAAGAGAAGAGCCGGTAACAGTTGATCCGGAGGTGGTCGAGACCGGCTGGGCTGAAGAAAACCAGGTTCTGGCCGAAAAAGGCGAAGCCCGGGAAGGCACATTAGGCCGCTCGGTCTACGGAAAGCCGATTGCCATCAAAGAGGGGACTGCGAAAGGCGTGTACCCCGGACGGGGTGTGAAAGAGACCCGGGAAGACCTGCGGGCAAGTCACTCGGGGGTTGTACGCCGCGGAGAAAACTGGATAGAAGTGATTCCCTTCCAGCACCATAAGTGGGAGCTGAGCGTTTCCAAAGATCAGGCTACCTGTCTGCTGCATTTCTCGCCGGGCAAAAAGGATGCCCGGCCGCCGAAGGCCGAAACCGTGCTGGAGGCTGCCCGGGAGAAGGGCTTTTCCGACGAGGAGCTGGTGCCGGCTTCAAAAATAAATCAGGCAATTTCGGTATCCATTCAGCGTCAGAAGCCCTTCAAGGATGTGCCCATTACTAAGGACCGGGACGCGTGGTTCAAAGTGGAGGCCAGTTCCGACCACCTGAAAGGGCTTTTGAATGCGGTCAAGGGCAGCGGCCGCGGCAAACCCCTCGTCCTGAAGGAGATTGGAGCCGCCATCAAAAAGAGCGGCTTCAAAGATATGGATTTCGACAAAATCAAAGCGGATCTGGTCGAGTTTTACCGGAGCAGGGATCTCGAGCTGAAGGATTATGTCCTGGCGGAGGGCCAAGCGCCCACCCGCGGATCGGATCGCAGCCTGCAGTTCACCTGCAAGTTCATGAAGGATGAAGAGCTGGAGGCGCGGCAGCAGGACACTCTGTTGGCACCCCCGCCGGGCGAGGATGCGGATGCCGAGTCGCCGGCTGCCCCTGACGAACTGATCCCCAGTCTTACCGATTATCCGCTGCCCTCGGTTTCGCGGATGGCGTATGTAAAGGCCGGGAACATAGTCGCAGAGATAACCTCTACCGACAGTGGAGAAGAGGGTGTCGATGTCTTCGGTAAAGTCCTGCCCGGTTTGCCGGGGAATGATCCTCCGATGTCGCTGCAGGAGAATGTGCTGCTCAAGGATGATCAGCTGGTAGCCCAGGAAACCGGTATTTTGGACGTCATCGACGGTGAAGAGAGTACGCTGCTGCGGGCCAGGCCATATCGGGAGGCCAAGATCGAGGTAGAGGTGGCTGCCGATAAGATGGCCGCCTACATTTCGCTGGAGGAGGCGCGGGGGTTTGCACCACCGCTGACCATGGAACGGGTCAGCAAGGTGCTGGAAGAGCATAAGGTGCTGAAGGGCATCGACAGCTCCGCGCTCAGCGATGCAATTTTACAGGCCAAGCAGGGTCAGTCGGTTGAGAGTGTAGAAATTGCTTCGGGTAACCCTCCGGTACAGAGCTCGGAATCGGGCAAAATCAAATTCCATGTAAAATTAGCCAGCGGAGAGCAGGTAAAGATCGATAAGAAGGGGCAGGCCGATTTCAGAACCCATGACGACATCACTGCCGTTGAGGAGAACCAGCTGATAGCCGAAATCCCGCCCGCCGGGACCGGTAAGGCCGGCTGGAATATCAGCGGCGAAACCGTCGAGGCCAAGGGTAAAGAGGGCGTCGATCTGCAGGTCGGAGACAACATTCGCCGCGAAGAGAAAGATGACGGCCGGGTTCTGTTCCATGCCGAAAAGAGCGGCGAGCTCGAGTATGACGGAAAGAGTATCAGCGTGCACGTACACCACCGGGTCAAGGGAAATGTGGATATGCACAGCGGAAATATCAAGTTTCCCGGGACTGTAGAGGTTTCCGGCAATGTGCAGCGCGGGTTTTACGTAATGGCCGGCGGCGATGTGCTGATAAAAGGCACCGTTGAGGGGGCGCTGCTGTCGGCCGGCAACTCGGTGAAAGTGGGGCAGGGAATTGTCGGAGGTAATAAAGCTGTAATCCGGGCGAAGAAGGATATCCAGGCGGTGTTCGTGGAAGAGGCCACTCTGCTTTCGGTCGGGGATATACGGGTGAAGAACAACTGTCTGCGCTGTCAGGTGAAGTGTAACGGCACCCTCTATCTGACCGGTGACAAGGGCAGCTTGATCGGCGGCAAGGTCTTCTCCAAACACGGACTCGAGGTGCAGAATCTGGGCAATGAAAAGGGAACCCATACGGTCATCTCCTTCGGACAGGATTATCTGGTTGCCGATCAGATCGAGCAGCATGAAAAAGAAATAGAACGATTGAAGGAACTGGTTACGAAGCTGGATATGGAGATGAAACGCTTCGAGGAACAGGGTTTAAAGAATAAGCTGGAGAAGGTAAGACGCGAGAAACTGAAGAACCTCAAGATCATAGAAAAACGGAGCATGCGCCTGTTTACCCTGCGGGAGCGCTACGAAGAGCATTTCAACTCAAAAGTAGTGGTGCGCGGGAGTCTGTATCCGGGGGTGGTTATCGAGAGCCACGGCCGCTTTTTTGAAACTGCGAAGCCGTTGAAGAACCTTACCATCTGGTTTAATCAGGAAAACGGACGTATAGAATCCGAACAAACCGAAGAGAAGGAGTAAGGTATGCTTGCCTACCTGCAATATCCCGATTGGATCAGCCCGGTAATAATTCCCGGTCTGCCGTTTCACTGGTACGGTATGATGTATTTAATCGCCTTCGGGCTTACGTATGTACTGTTCCGTTACCAGGTAAAACGTGAGAAGATCGAACTGAGCGAGGACGACAGCATCAATATATTTTTCTGGACTATCCTGGGCTTACTGATTGGCGCCCGCATTTTTGCCACTATTGTGTATGACCCCACCGGCTACTATCTGGAAAAACCATGGATGATCTTCTGGCCTTTTGACGAGAACATGAATCTGGTAGGACTGCAGGGTATGAGTTACCACGGCGGTTTGATCGGTGCAGTCATCGGGGGATTCACCTACTGCCGCATAAAGAAAATAAACTTTCTGCAGGTTACCGACCTGGTAGTAGCCGGTATCCCCCTGGGTTATACCTTCGGCCGGCTGGGGAACTTCATCAACGGCGAGCTGTGGGGCCGGGTGACAACCAGTCCCATCGGGATGATATTTCCCTATGCCCCGGCCTATTCGACCCGTCACGAGTGGGTGCGTAGAATTGCCGACAAGGTGGGTATCTCCTATGAATCCGGGGAGATGGTCCAGCTTCCCCGTCACCCTTCTCAATTGTACGAGGCCTTTTTCGAAGGTATTGTCCTGTGGCTGCTGATATGGTTCATTGTGCGTCCGCGCAAGAAATACAACGGGCAGATACTCGGCATCTATCTAATCGGCTACGGTGTGGTTCGCTTTGTTATTGAATATTTTCGCGAGCCGGACCTCGGAATCGGATACCCCATCCAACTCGGTGCCGAGGCCTATCCCCAGGCCCTGTTCCTCTCACCCTGGAATTTTACCACCGGGCAGATTCTCTGCTTTCTGATGATCGTCGGCGGAGGGCTGCTGCTGTGGCTTCGCCGCCGCAGGGAGGCCTCCCGCCGACAGTAGGGCTGCCGGTGCAGGATCCGCCGGCGGGCAGAGGTCTACCGGCCGGCTAAAGCTTAGACCTAACTGACGTTATTCAGAGACGACTCATCCGAATAGGTAGTGTGGATTTCCTGTATCTCCTCGATATGCGCCAGAAAGGCATCCACCACATCTGGATCGAAGTGTCGCCCTCTCTCCGCTTTAATGTGGTCCACCGCCTTGTCGAAACTCCACGGAAGTTTGTAGGGGCGGACAGAGGTCAGGGCATCGAACACATCTGAAATTGCTACGATTCGTCCGCAGGTGGGAATATCCTTACCGGCCAGGCCGCGCGGATATCCGCTGCCGTCCCACTTTTCGTGATGAGACAGGGCAATCTTTGCACCGGTTTTCAGATAGGGGCTTTCGGCGTTTCTCATGATCTCATATCCCATCTGAGCATGCCGCTTGATCTCCTCGTACTCGGGAACGGTGAGTTTGCCGGGTTTGAGCAGGATAGTTTCGGGCACCCCGATTTTCCCGATATCGTGCAGCGGTGCAGCTCTGAAAATCTGCTGCTGCTTTTCTTCATCATCGGTGAGCTCTTCGGCTATTATTCTCGAGTAGTGTGCCACTCGGATGATGTGTTCGCCGGTTTCGGGGTCTTTGTACTCGGCGGCGCTTCCGAGTACTTTCAGGGTTTCATGTTCCCGCAGCTTGATGTCGTTGGTCGCCTTATCAACCTCGGTCCGCAGTACATCCGCCCAATTCTTATAGAGCAGCTGGCTTTCACGCAGTTTTATTAGATTCCGTACCCGGGCTGAAAACTCGGGCAGATTCAACGGTTTCGATAGAAAATCGGTGGCTCCGTTCTCCAGTGCCCGCAGTTTGAGTTCGTTATCAGAGCTTACCGCTGTAATCATAACAATCGGAATGTCCGGATAATATACGCGTGCTTTCTGGATTAGGCTGATCCCGTCCATGAGCGGCATCATGTAATCTACGAAAATGATGTCGGTGGAGTGGTGTTTGAGGTGTTCGAGTGCCGCGACGGGGTCTGTAAAACTGGAAATATTCAGGTCGAGTTTTCGGCCCATTTCTTCGATCAATACCAAATTCAAGTACTCATCATCAATTGATATTGCCTGTAACTGTCTTTGCATTTTGAGTCTCCATTATTACAATTTAGTATAATAAACCAAACTATCAAGGGCAATGTTTATATTTATTCTACTTCACTTGACATCGATTTCTGAGGAAGCATAAGATAGAAGCATAGAATAAGTCTTTATAAGGAAAACGGTATTCACAGTGCAGAAAAGCGAGTTAATTGACCTGGAAGCCGCGCAGCGGGCTCTCTTGATTGATGAGCCCACAATTCTGGAATTGGTGCAGCAGTTTTTATATGATAAAGACCATTATACCGCGCCTCTGAAGAGCTCTTTAGCCCAGAGAGACTGGAAAAATCTTATCGCCTATGCGCATCGGCTCAAAGGGTCGGCCAATAATCTGCGTATACACGGCCTGGGTGAGCCCGCCCTTTACCTGGAAAAGGCGGCGGAACGGAAACAGTCTGATGCATGCCGCGAGCAGATCTATTTAATAGAAGAAAGGTTTTCCATAATAAGGGAATTAGTGGACCAAAATTAAGAAGAGGAAGTGTATGCGGCAAGGATGGAGAGGCCGTCTCAGTTATAAAACCGAAGAGAATGGAGCCGATAAGGTTCTCGAACTCACGGAGGATGGCCCGGATGCCAATGAGGATCTACGAGTTCGAAAAGAGTGGAGCGAAGGCAGCGATTATTCCATCCTTAGTTTGAAACTCGAGCCTCTGCGGGCTGTGAAACTCCAAAATGCATATATCGAGCGCTGGATTCCCGAGGACCAGGTAGACCGTGTTCATATGAACGGGTTTCAGTCCTGGACGGAGAGTCGTGAATGGGCGCATGACGAGGTAATGAATGGCCTGCGGGGCATCTTTTTCCCGTGGATAAATAAGTATCATCTTGATAAATACGGTGATTACAGCTTCACCCGCTACCGACCCGAGCGTATACACGGCTACTCCTGGTTCTACTTTCGCAATGCTGAAGAGCTGCTGTTTCTCGGCAGTTTGAGCGAACAGCTCGGGTATACCCGTTTTTACTGGTACCGTCAGCGATCAGTACTGCGGATTGAGCGGGAGTGCGAAGGCCTGGAAATCAAGGCGCCGGTGCAGCTGCTGCAGCTGCTGATTGCTCGCGGCGATGAAGCGGAGGTCTTCGACACCTATTTCAAAGCGCTGAAGGTCGAGAGCCGGGCGCCCCTGCTCAGCGGATGGACCAGCTGGTATCAGCACTACAGCGCGGTCACTGCGGATATTGTGCTGGACAATCTGCGGGCATTTCAAAAACTCAAAATACCTATCCAGGTATTTCAAATTGATGACGGATGGGAACGGGCAATCGGCGATTGGCTCGAACCGGATGCCAGTTTTGAAGGCCGCATGCGGAGCCTGGCGGCGGAGATTACTGCCGCCGGTTACACACCGGGCTTGTGGATTGCTCCGTTCATAGTAGAAGAGTCTTCGAATATCTTCCGGGAGCACCCGGAGTGGTGTGTGGCCGATGAGAAGGGTGTGCCGCGTAAGCTGGGCTACAACCCCTTTCAGTGGCAGGGCAACTTCTACGCATTGAATATTTACCTTCCTGCTGTGCGTGAGTATCTGCGCGAGGTGTTCCGCCGCATAATTGATGAATGGGGCTACCGCTTTCTGAAACTCGACTTCCTGTACGCGGCGGCCCGGGTTCCGCTCTCCGGGCGCAGTCGCGGCATGATCATGAACGATGCCATGGACTTTCTCTATACCCTGAGCGACGATGCCGTAACCCTGGGCTGCGGCGTGCCGTTGGCCTCCGCAGCCGGACGTACCCATTACTGCCGGATAGGCGCCGATGTGGCGCCTAAGTGGGAAGACCGAAGCCTGAAACTCTTAGGATATCGGGAACGGGTTTCAACGGTAAACTCGCTCAGAAGCACCATCGGCCGGCGCGGGCTCAACGGAAGGGCCTTTGTGAACGATCCCGATGTCTATATTCTGCGCAAAGACCGCCACGAGTTGAGCAGCGAGGAGCAGTATACCCTGTTTATAGTGAATCGGGTGTACGGAGGGCTTCTGTTTACCAGTGATAATCCCGATGAGTATTCCTCCGAACAGCTGAAACTCTATCTGTCGCAGTTTCCCCTGCGAACCGTGGATCTGCAGCGGGCAGATCAGCATAAGGCTTCCTTTAGAATAGATGAACGGGAATATGTACTCTTCCACAACCTCAAAAACAATCCGGTGGAGCATCAGCTGGAGCCGGGCTTGTATTATTCGGGGATACACGGTTTTCGGGGCGGCGGGGCGATAAAGATTCCCCCGCATGGGGCCCGCTGTTTTCTGCGGGTGAGCAATGAAGCCTACGCTGTGGCCGGTTCCACAGATATGCTGTTGCCTGGTTCGGAGATTGTGGATTTTAATGTGACCAAGGATGGAATCGAGTATTCGATTCACCCCGAGACCGTGAATCCGGGGCTGATTTACCTAAAAGTGCCTTCACATGTTAAGTCCTGCAACGTGAACGGAGTACGAATTCAGGCGGAGGAGAAGGTGGATATGAATCTGCTGGTCCTCCAACGACTATAGGGGAATCCCCTATAGCAGGTCTCAAAACACCCTTATTGTGATATTCATCCTCTCATTGCATAGTTATCATGCCAAACATGATCGGTAAGGGGATTATTATGGAA
>JAASTM010000076.1 GCA_021767325.1 Spirochaetales bacterium | reverse complement strand
GGTAGAAAGCAAGTAATATGATAAGGTGGAGGTATGAAGCAGTTTGATTTTTCTCAGGTAACTACTCGGGGCGGCGATAGAGGAGAGAGCAGTCTTGCCAACGGTGAGCGGCGTCGAAAAGACGATCTCATCTTTCATGCCTTAGGAACTATAGACGAGCTGAGCGCACAACTTGGAGTAGCGCGCTCGATGCTCGACAAGGATCCGGCCAAGGGTATTCTGTTTGTCCAGGAGCGGCTGCAGATTATAGGGGGATTGCTGGCGGTGCCCAAGCGGGCCGAACAGTTCCAGCGTATCCGGAAGATAGAGGCGCGGGACATCGAAGAACTGGAAAAGAAAGAGTACCGCATCATGCAGCACACCAAGGTGCCGGAAAAATTCGTTATTCCCGGCGATTCTACGGCAGCCGCCCATTTGCATGTGGCCCGGTCTGTCTGCCGGCGGTGTGAACGCTGGGTGGTCAACTGCATTCGTGAACGTGGAATGGACCAGTTGATACCGGCTCAGCAGTTCCTGAATCGCTTAGCGGATTACCTGTTCATTCTGGCCTTATGGATTGAACAGCGATAATATGGAAAGTACGACACGGAGGAGCGTATGAAGGTCTATTCATTACAGGATTTGCCGGCCCGCAGCCGGGGAGAGGGCATCGATCTGCGCACAGTGCACGGCGAGAAGATGACCATTGCATACTGGGAATTTCAGCCCGAGACGGATCTCCCGGAGCATTCCCATCCGCATGAGCAGATAGCGATGCTGCAGGAGGGCCGGTTTGTCCTGACGGTGGACGGAGAAGCACGTGAACTGCAGCCGGGAGAGGTGATAGTGATTCCCCCGGATGTTTCCCATTCGGGCCGCTCGATTACCGCCAGCAAGGTGATCGATATTTTCTCACCTGTCCGTGAGGATATGCGCGAGTAGCCAGTAGGATGCTCATTAAAATATTTTCCTACATTATTGTAGTCAATAAATTGATTTAGCACGTTTTTGTAGGTCTATTCTTAATAAGTTACATATATGTAGTATATTGTTCGCCGTCATTACAGCCACAACTGCCTCATTTCTCTGCCCGAGGTGGTGTTAAGAATTCAGTGTATTTTTAATTCATTTTAATATAATAATTTATTCGTTGTTGCTTGTGTTTCTGAACAGATTCTTCCGATTTGGCACGGGGCTTGCTCAATAAGGGTAACACGCTCAAGGAGGAATTTGTATGAAGCGATGGATGCGGTATGTATGTGCCGCTGGAGTATTGGGCTTGGGTTCGGTTACCCAGGCAGCGGCGGAGGACCCCGCCTTGAACGCGGTTGTCAGCCGGTTCGAGCTGGCATTTGACATGCTCTGGCTGATTATGGCGGCGGTATTGGTGTTTTTTATGCAGGCCGGCTTTGCTATGGTAGAGTCCGGCTTGAGCCGGGCCAAGAACGCCGGAAACATAATGATGAAAAACCTGATGGATTTTTCTGCCGGTGCAGTGGCCTACTGGGCCGTGGGCTGGGGTTTGATGTACGGGGCCTCGCTGGCCGGATTTATCGGCAGCGACCAGTTTTTTCTGAGCGGAGCCGACAGCGGGTTGTACCGCGACTGGATGTTCCAGGTCGTATTCGCCGCCACCGCCGCGACTATCGTCTCCGGAGCGATGGCCGAGCGAACCAAGTTCGGGGGATATTTAGTGTACAGTGTATTTATCTCTGCGCTTATCTATCCCATTTCGGGCCACTGGATTTGGAACGGGGGCTGGCTGGCGGAACTCGGTTTTCATGATTTTGCCGGCAGTACGGTTGTCCATTCGGTAGGTGCCTGGGCGGCACTAGTAGGGGCTTTTTTCCTGGGAGCCCGCAAGGGAAAATATGTAAAGGTAAACGGCAAAACCATTGTCCGGGCAATCCCCGGGCACAGCATGCCCCTGGCTGCACTGGGTGTGTTCATTCTATGGTTCGGCTGGTACGGCTTCAATGCCGGAAGTACCCTCTCGGGAACTGATCCGGCAATAGCGCACGTGGCAGTAACGACCACCCTGGCGGCCGCAACCGGAGCGATCGGGGCTATGGTCACTTCCTGGCTGTGGTTTGGGAAGCCTGACCCGAGTATGTCACTCAACGGTGCACTGGCCGGATTGGTGGGCATTACCGCCGGCACATGGGTAGTTGCTCCCCTGGGTGCACTCATTATCGGCCTGGCGGCGGGTGTATTGGTTGTAGCTTCAGTCGAGTTCGTCGACAAGGTGCTGCACATTGATGACCCGGTTGGGGCGGTCTCCGTGCACGGCGTCTGCGGTGCTTGGGGTACTCTGGCAGTTGGGCTGTTTGCCGACGGTGTGAACGATCCCTCGATAGTCGGCCTGTTTTACGGCGGGGGCGCCGGGCAGCTATGGGTGCAGTTAATTGGTATTGCAGCGGTTTTCGTCTGGGCAGTGCTTACTGCCGGTATTCTGTTCGGAATCCTGAAGACGGCCGGACTGCTGCGGGTAGATGCGAAGGAAGAGCTGATGGGGCTGGACATCGGTGAGCACGGTATGGAGTCTTACAGCGGATTCCAGATTTTCAGCAACATGTAAGGGAGGAGAATACTATGCGCCTGATAATTGCCTACATTCAGCCTCACATGCTGAACAGTGTGAAAGAGGAACTGTATAAAGCGGAAGTGTACAAGATATCCGTGACCAATTCACTGGGCTGCGGTCAGCAGAAAGGATATACCGAGTCGTACCGTGGTGTCGACATAGAGGTGAACCTTTTGAAAAAGACCCGCATCGAGATCGCGGTGAATGAAGCTTTTGTAAAGCCGACTATAGATGCCATCATAGCCGGCGCCCGGACCGGAGAAATCGGCGACGGAAAGATTTTCATCGTGCCTCTGGAGGATGTAATTCGAATCCGCAGCGGAGAAACCGGCCGGGAGGCGATCGGCTGAGTTTTAACCGCATATCTAATCTGCCCGCTCCGGAGCTTGTTCCTCCGGAGCGGTCTTTTTCTTGCGAAGGGCTGCTTACTTGCATATGCTGTAAGTGAGGAGTGTCCGTATGGATGAACTGAAAATAGCCGGAAAGAGTTACCGGTTCACTAATCTTGCAGCAGCGGAAAAGCGGGGGTTGCCGATTGCTGAGCTCCCCTTTTCGATTCGTATTCTGCTCGAGAATATTCTGCGAAACCACGACGGCCGGTTTTTTACCGACCGGCATATCGAAACCGTGGCCGATTGGCAGCTACAGCAGGGACAGGTCGACGTTCCCTTTCTGCCGGCCCGTGTTCTGATGCAGGACTTTACGGGTGTACCGGCAGTGGTTGATATCGCATCGCTGCGCTCTGAAATGGAGCGGCGAGGCCTGGATGCCGAGATGATTCAGCCCTTGCTGCCGGTGGATGTGGTGATCGACCATTCGGTTCAGGTCGATTATTACGGCACCAATCGGGCCCTTAAGGCAAACGTCCGGCGGGAATACCAGCGTAACGCCGAGCGTTACCGGCTGCTGAAATGGGCACAGTCTGCATTCAAGGGCTTCTCCGTACTCCCGCCGGGAATGGGCATTTGTCATCAGGTAAACCTGGAGTATTTGGCCGGTGTAGTCAGCCAGCGCGGCGGTACGCTACTGCCCGATACCCTGGTGGGTACCGATTCGCATACGCCTATGGTAAACGGAGCCGGTGTTCTGGGTTGGGGTGTCGGCGGTATCGAAGCGGAGGCAGCCATGCTCGGACAGCCGATCTATTTTACGCTGCCGGAGGTGATCGGTGTGCACCTGGAGGGTACGCTGCGACCGGGCACCACCACCACCGATTTAGTCCTTTATATAACCGAGACCCTGCGCAAGGAAGGGGTGGTCGGCAAGTTCGTAGAGTTTTCCGGTGAAGCTGTGTCGAAGCTTGCTGTTCCCGACCGGGCAACACTGTCGAATATGTCGCCGGAGTTCGGCTGTACGGTAACCTACTTTCCCGTCGATCAGCGCAGCATCGAGTATCTGGAACTCACCGGCCGGTCTGCCGAGCAGATCGAAATTGTTGAGAAATACGCGAAGGCGAACTTGCTCTGGCGCAGCGGGTCCGAGCGTATCCGGTTCAGTAAACTCATCAAAATAGATTTGAACGACGTACAGCCGGCAGTTGCCGGGCCGAAGCGTCCCCAGGACAGGGTGCTGCTTCCGCACTTGAAACAGCGGGTAGCTGAGCTGCTCACCGGCGATACTGGCAAATCTGGCGATACAGGCAAATCTGGCGGCTTCGCGGAAACTGCGGCCAACAGCATCTCAGTTGCAGAATCGGCCGCCAGCCGGCGCCCGGAGGACGAGGGATGGCAAATCCCGCCGGGCGATAAGAAAGTGAACATCCATACCACCGAGAGCGGACTAGAACGGGTGCAGGACGGCTCGGTAGTCATTGCCGCTATTACCAGCTGCACCAATACATCGAACCCCGAGGTCATGGTAGCGGCCGGATTACTGGCCATGCGGGCGGTTGAATACGGATTGCGTGTGCCCGGCTGGGTAAAGACGAGCCTGGCACCGGGATCGCGGGTGGTGAGCGATTACCTGCGACTGACCGCACTGCTGCCGTATTTAGAGGCTCTCGGGTTCCACGTGGTAGGCTACGGCTGTACCACCTGCATCGGGAACAGCGGAGACCTGCCGCCGCGGATCGATGCAGAGGTGAAACGGCGCGGTCTGCAGGTAGCCTCGGTACTGTCGGGAAACCGTAATTTTGAAGCCAGGATTCATCCCGATGTAAAGATGAACTTTCTGGCCTCCCCGCCGCTGGTGGTTGCCTATGCCCTGGCCGGCCGGGTCGACATCGATATTACCCGGGAACCGGTAGGTTACGATCCGAACGGTGAGCCGGTGTATCTACACGAGCTCTGGCCGGCACCGGATGAGATTCAGAGTCTCGTTCGGACGGTAGTGGCACCGAAATTGTTTCAACAGAGTTATGCCGGGTTGTATGCCGGCGACGAGCTGTGGCAGCGTCTGGATTCACCCGAAGGCAGCGCCTATGCGTGGGACCCGGATTCGAACTATATTCGCGAAGCTCCATTCTTCAAAGATCTTTCGAGCGAACCGCCCGCCCCTGCGCCGCTCGATGGAGCCAGAGCACTCCTGCTCTTAGGAGATTCTGTGACAACCGATCATATTTCACCGGCCGGTAAATTCAGTGCCGACAGCCCGGCCGGCCGCTTTCTGTCAGAGAAAGGGGTTGATGAGGAGGAGTTCAACACCTACGGCTCCCGTCGTGGAAACCATGAGGTTATGATCCGCGGTACATTTGCCAATGTGCGACTGAAAAACCACATGGTGGAGAGGACGGGCGGTTTTACACTGCTGCTGCCCGGCGAGGAGGAAGTGACCGTCTATGCAGCCGCCCAGGAATATCAACGCCGGGGAGTGCCGCTGGTGGTGCTGGCCGGCAAGGAGTACGGCTCCGGGTCTTCCCGCGACTGGGCCGCAAAAGGGACGGCTTTGCTGGGAGTGAGAGCTGTGATCGCCGAGAGCTTCGAACGGATTCATCGTTCGAACCTGATCGGAATGGGGGTTCTGCCGCTCCAATTTGCGGAGGAAGAGTCCTGGCACAGCCTCGGACTCAACGGCCGGGAAGAGTTTACAATCGAAGGAGTGGAGGAGGGCTTGAGCCCCGGTCAGAGGCTGCAGGTGAAAGCCTCATATACAAACCCCGGCGGTGAGAAGCACAGTATAGATTTCGAAGTGCAGTGCCGGCTCGATTCGCACGTGGAAGTCGAGTACTGGCGGAATGGGGGCGTGCTGAACTACGTGCTGCGCCGTTATGCTTCGAAGGACTGAACGAATTCCCGAATCCGATCTTCGTCGATGTTTTCAAAGCTGGTAGTGGTCCCGGAAATTTTTTTCAGCAGAAAGCGCTCGAAGAAGTTCATCTTTTCGAAGTAGAGTGCCCCGCCGAGGACTCCCTTTGTTTTGGCGTGTTCCACTACTAATTGCGGAAAGTTTTTTTCGAAGTAATCCTGGGCTTTCTCCTCGGGGGTGAGGCAACACAGAAATATTCCAATTGGCCGTTGGATCAGCGAGTCGACGGTACGTTTACAGTAGGCGCGGATCTTTTTATCAATCGAGCCGGCGTGAATATTGCTGCCTATCAGCACCCGATCGAAGTCGTCCGGGGCCGGTGCTTTTCCGTCCCGCACATTCACTTCGGTCACTTCACCGGTGAGTTCCTTGCGCATCAGATTTACACATTTTTCAGCGGCTCCGTACTTCGAGTTATATACTATTAAAGTATGCATGCAGTTACCTCCTATCTAAAAGGTAATGATCTCATATCCCTGCTTTATATAGCGTTCCATACTCGGATGTCCGTTCATGTCATCGCACAACGGCAGGTTATTCTTCTGGGCAATTTCCAGAGTACCCATCTGATAAGAACAGGCCCGGCACACGCAGTCGAGCAGTCCCTTATCGATGCACTCCAGGTACATGTTCCTAAACGGGGCATCTTCCTTCTCGAAATCGGCAATGAGCTTGGTCGTGCTGCCTTCCAGCACCATCTTTACCTCATAGCCTTTGCCGTGCAGATCGAGGGCGTTCAACAACACGTGCACAAAACACATCATCTCTCCATTGAATGCAAACAGACAGTATTTTTTATCCATAACTCCTCCTTATTCGATTTCGACTTTCAGGCGCTTATTGATTTTTCCCTTGCTCTTGTGGCCGACTATTTTGAATGTCCCGATCTCATTTGTATTTGCCACATGGGTGCCCCCGTCGGCCTGCAGATCGAGGCCGTCGATTTCCACTACCCTGATTTCCCGCAGTGAATCGGGCAGCAGGTTGATTTTGGTTCTGATGAGGTCGGGAATCTGCTCGGCCTCTTCGCGGGGCAGTACACGGGCACTAATAGTGCGGCTGTTTTGGATCTCAATATTCACCTTCTCTTCGATGTCGTGCACCAGGTCGGCGGAGAAGTTTTCGAACTCGAAATCCATGCGTGCCTTCAAGGGCTCCATGTTGCCGCCGGTTACCTGCGCGCTGTAGTCGCGCCACACCACCCCGCACAGCACATGCATCGCCGAATGAGTCCGCATCAGCTGATAACGCCGCTGCCAGTCGATCTTTCCTGTCACCCGGGCGCCCACCTCAGGAACCTGTCCCTCAATATGGTGCAGAATCCGGTCGCCGTCGCGTGCGGCCTTAGTCACCGCAACACCTACACTGCCGAACTCCAGCTGCCCGGTGTCATACGGCTGTCCGCCGCCTCCGGGGAAGAAGGCGCTGCGGTCCAGCGCAACGGTACCGGCGTCCGCATCTACATCGGTGACAACCGCCTCGAACTCTTTTAAATATGAATCGCTGTGATATAACATTTCTGTCATGGGGTCTCCTTTTTATCCGCTACGTTCAGTATAGGGGTGTTGCCGCTTTGACTGCAAGTTTTTTGATACTAAGAAATCCTGAAAATAGGTATTGACAAATTTAGTCCAATATGTGATGCTTCTGCATGGAGACACACTTCATCTTCAAAATCACACACAGACCATTCATTTTCAATTGCAAAAATATGCGGGCGCACCAGCCGGGTGTGCCGCATAGTGTGCACGCGTATGTGCATACGCAGCAGCAGGGAGGCCATGGCGGCTTTCCTGCCGCCGGGTGCCTGCAGGCGACGGATTCCGTCTCTGCAGGCCTTCGATCGAGAGCCCCGAACCGGGGTGGGCGTGCTGCCCGCTGCGGTTCGGGGCTTTTGCGTTTTAAATCGCTTTCGAACACGCCCCAACCGGGCGGGGAGGAGTAAAGGTGCATCAATCCATTCCAACTGCCATCAGTTACGACGATGTCCTGCTGCAGCCGGGCTATTCCGAGATTCTACCCTCACAGGCCGACACGAAAACCAGGCTTTGCCGCGGAATCGAGCTGGAAATACCGGTGCTCTCGGCGGCTATGGACACTATTACCGAAGCGGATATGGCGATTGCCCTGGGCGACGCCGGGGGGGCGGGGGTCATCCACCGCAACATGAGTCCTGCCCAGCAGGCCGAACAGGTCGAACGGGCCAAGCAGGCCCCCGGCGCATCCGGCCGACCTGGCGACCGGACCTTCGTACAGCGAATAGTCGGTGCGGCGGTTGCCCCGGCCGACTTCGAACGGCGGCTGCCCCTGCTGCAGGAGAGCGGGGTGGATTTTCTGGTCATCGACACCGCCCACGGTGATTCAAAGAGTGTGGTCGACACGGTCAAAGCTATTAAAGCACTCTGCACTGTACCGGTTATAGCCGGCAACGTAGCCACCGCCGGCGGAACCCGCCGCCTGATCGAAGCC
>JAASTM010000075.1 GCA_021767325.1 Spirochaetales bacterium | reverse complement strand
TCCGTCCTGCACCGGTAAAAACTGTTTCGGCATCTTCGAATTGGAAGCCGGCCATAAGCGCGTGCCCGAACCTCCCGCGAGTATTAATACATGATCAACCATACATTCCTCCTATTTACTTCTACCTCAATAATAAGGAAAAATCGGGCATTTCGCAAAGCGCCTTCAGCCCGGCGCCCCTTGCAGCCCTTGCAGAGCAGCGCCACCCTCAGCTAAAGGCAGGCGAACGGTGAATTGTGCTCCGCCCATAGGACTGTGCCCGGCAATTATACTTCCGCCGTGGGCCTCCACAATCGACTTTACCGAGGTCAGACCCAAGCCAAAACCCTTGGTGTTGCGGCTGCGGTCACCGCGATAAAATGGTTCGAACACCAGCGGCAGCTCGTCATCTGAAATTCCCGGTCCCGAATCCTCCAGTATCAGATGCAGAAGACTGCCTTTACCGGACAGCCCGGCCTGCAGTTCGAGCCGACCGCCCCGCCCGGCGTAAGTGATCCCGTTGTCCAAAAGGTTTTCCAGAGCCCGGGCCAGCATCTTCGCATCTCCGCGTAGCTCGATTCCTTCCGGAATATTGAGGGCGGCAGTAAACGCAACCCCTCGTACCTGCGCTTCCAGTTGGTGCCGCTGCACGAGCTCCTTGAGAAATGGAGCTATGGTGAATGCGGTAAACTGGGCCCGCCAGTTGATCGTTTCCATTCTCGAAAAATCTATCAACTCGCTTATCCGCTCTTCCAGCAGCTCGGTTTTCGTCCTCAGAATGCCGTAGTAACGCTGCTTTTTCTCTTCATTATCAACGACTCCCTCTTCCAGAGCCTCTACAAAGCCTTTGATGCTGGTCAGCGGTGTTTTGAGGTCGTGGGAGACGGCCATGAGAAAGCGGGCCCGCTGATCGTTATTTTCCTTGAGCTGCTGCCGCATGCTTTCAAAGGTGTCGAACAGCGGCCGCAGGGTCGGGTCGGGATGTGCATCAATCGGGGTAGAGAAATCGTTCTGCATTATCCGGTAGGCACCCTGTTCGAGTCTCAACAGTGACCGGCGCAGCGACAGCAGAAAACGCCCGCTGAAAAAGGTCGGCAGTAATACAAATAGTAACAGCAGCATACCCACGGAGGTAAGGGGATGGCGGGTGAGCTGCGCGAACGGATCCGGTGGTGTGAACTTATAAAAAGCGATCCCGGATTTATCTTCGTAGCTAAACAGAAGCGATCCGATGACCGCATCGCCGGAAAGCTTATGAAGCTCGATAAGCCCGAGCCAACGCTGCTGAAGCTCCCCAAGGGTGGGCGGGCTGGATTCCAGTACGTCCCTCGATTCGGTGAAAATGCTGTTGTTCACATAGATAGGCCCTTCCTTTCCGAGCAGGACTACCAGAATTCGCGGATCCGCCTCTTGCGCATAGCTCCAGCCACGCTCGATGACCTTCGGCAACTCCTCCAGTACAAACCCGGGGGCACGGTTGGCCGTCTCGAGCTCGGTCTCCGGCTGATTAGCCCGGAACAGGAGATAGCCGGTTATCGGGATCAGAACCGGTATGAGGATAACGAATATCAGTATTATCATGAATCTGGCCCGCAGCGTCATCATTACCTCTGCTCCTCATGTGCCAGGTAGTAGCCGAAACCGTGAGATGTTCGTATAAACTGCGGGTCGGAGGGATCAGTCTCTAGTTTTTTACGAAGGCGCTGAATATGAACCGAAACTGTCGCGATATCACCGTAGGCATTGCCCCAGACTTCCGAATACAGCTCTTCCGTGCTACCGGCCGCGCCCTTCCGTTGTGCCAGTGCGATCAGCAGGTCTATCTCCTTCGGGCTCAGCCGCAGCACCTGGCCGTGCCGCTTCAGCAGACGGGCCTCCGCATCCAGCTGATACGGACCGAAGCGGATGGTATCCCGTCGCCGCTCATAATCTGTTGCCCTGCGCAGGTGCGCCCGCACACGGGCTGCCAGTACTTTCGGGCTGAAGGGCTTTTGCACGAAATCGTCGGCCCCATATCCAAAACCTAAGATCATATCCGCATCATCGGTCCG
Source organism: Spirochaetales bacterium (assembly GCA_021767325.1). The sequence goes on along the minus strand of JAASTM010000075.1, from coordinate 6,263 downwards.
GGCCGATACTATGATAACCGGAACAGTCGAGCTACGGCGCAGTGACTGCAGCACTTCGTATCCGTCGATACCCGGAAGGTTGAGATCCAGAATCAACAGGTCCGCATCACCGGCAGAGAGTGCTTTCAGCCCCTCTTCGCCACTTGCACACGTGACCGCTTCAATGCCCTCTTTCTCGAGGTACAGCTCTATCAGCTCGCTGATCTCCGGTTCATCCTCGATTATTATCACTTTCGCCTGCATACTTTCCCCATTTTAGCCGATCCACGGGCGCAGCACCAGGGTTCAAATCAGCTCTTCTGCGGCCGGTACATAGAATCCGGCAATACCATTTGCGGGATGCTGCCGTCGCATCTGCTCGATTATTCGCCGGACGTCTTCCAGCTGCTGTTCTTCCACATACAGGATGAAAAGGGAGTTCTCCTCCGGCCACACATGACTGCCCATGCGGGGGCCGGAAGCCCCCTCGCCCTTCGCCTCGCTTATCAGGGTGTAGGGAAAACAGGCCGGCAGTGCCGCCGCTTTTAAAGACTCTATTTGATCGAGGAATATATCCTCTACAGTTCTGTCCATAATGATTTCAAGCCGTATCAACTGCGCACCTCCTTTCTAAAAATAATTGAGTACATCACCGGCACAAACACCAGGGTAATAAGCGTATTGATGCTCAAACCACCAACAACGGTAATGGCTAAGGGCTGCATCTGCTCGCTGCCCTCACCGGCAAAGAATGCTAACGGCGTCATCGCCAGAACGGTGGTCAGGGTGGTCATGAGAATCGGGCGCAGACGGCTGCTGCCGGCATTCAGGCAGGCTTCTCGCAGTCCCTGGCCCCGTTTGCGCAGCAGCGTCGTGTAGTCGACCAGTACGATCCCGTTGTTTACTACGATGCCCACCAGCATTACCACTCCTATCAGCGAAATCATGCTGAAGGTCTCGCCCATCAACAAATAAATCCCTATGACTCCAATCGCCAGCATCGGCATTGCGGATATGATGATGAAGGGCGCCTTTAGCGACTCGAACTGACTGACCAGCACCCCAAACACCAGCAGCACCGCGAATATCAGGATCTTTATCAGACCTCCGCCGCTCTCGCGGATATTGTCCATCTCACCTCCATAGCTGATGCTCAAGCCGGGCTCTGCCGGCAGCTTTGTGTCCACGATTTCACGAACCTTCTGTTCAATCATGTTCGCCCCGACTCCGCTGACGATATCACCGCTGAGGGTCACTGCCCGCTGCTCATCGACATGGTTGATTGTTTCCGGGCCGGTGTTCATCTTTACCGCGGCGATACTGGCCATCGATATCTTCTGACCCATGGGATTGACCATAAACAGGCGTTCCAAATCGGGTATGCTTTGGCGGTCTGCTTCCTGCAGCTGTACGACCACATCATATGTATCTCCGGTATCGGTGCTCAGAGTGGTGGCGGTAGTTCCGGCTAACTGGTTGCGGATCTCGGAGGCGACGGCGCTGGCATTCAATCCCAGGTCATAGAGCTTCGCCCGATTCAATTCTATATCCCACTGTGGCAAACCGGAATTAGTATTCAAGCTGAGTTCGGTGAGTTCCGGAACCTGGTTCGCCAATACATCCTGTAACTCTTCGCTGTATTCAATCAGCCGGGAGAGATTATCACCCTGGATTTCAACGGTAAAATCGCCCCCGCCCATCGGGCCCATGCGGCCCCCGCCGAAGGTAAAGTTTACTTCCGGAAAAAGATCGAAATAGCCGCGCAATTCACCTTTCATCTCTGCAATCGACATGGGACGCTGCCCCAGGTCGGGGAGTACAATCTCTATTTGTCCGGTATTGACCTCATCTCCTCCGGCCCGCTGGGAAATATGGGCATACCCGTGCAGGCTCTCCTCGGCGATGCGCTGCAGCCGGTCCATAACATCCTCGGTTGCCGATAGCGAGCTCCCGAGGGGCAGCTCCACATTCAGCACTACCGATTCCTCGGGTTGGGGCGGGGTAAAACTCAAGCCCAATTTGGGAAATTGCATTACACTCACCACTAAAAGCAGAGTCGCCGTGGCTACGGTTATGAACTTATAACGCAGTGCTGTATCGAGCAGAGACCGATAAGCCCTGGTAAGGGCCTTTATAGCCGCCTCTATACCGCTGTCCAGACCGCGCAGTAGCCGGCTTTTGATAGGCCTTTCAGTGCGGGTATGTATACTGAGGTAGTGTGCCGAGAGGACCGGCACCAACAGAATCGCAACCACCAATGAAGCCACCAGCGCCATGATTACGGTAAAAGCCATATCGTTCATGATGGCCCCAATTGCACCGATGTCATCTCCAAACAGGAGAATGGGTAAAAATACAAAGATGGTTGTGAGAGTCGATGCAGTGATCGAGGTAGTCATCTCCGCGGTCCCAAAGCGGCTGGCCGATAAGAGCCTGACTCCTTGCTGGCGATGGCTGTAAATGTTCTCCAGTATGACAATCGAGTTGTCGACTATCATCCCCACACCGAGAGTCAAGCCGGTCAGAGCTACCGTGTTGAAGGTCTTGTCCCCAAGACTCATGCCGATAATGGTAATGAGAATCGAAACCGGTATGGTAATGGCAATAATAAGTGTAGTCCGCATCTGCCGTAGAAACAGAAGCAATATTAAAATACTGAAGAGAATGCCATAAGCCGCGGCTTCCAGCACCGAGCTGAGCGACTGCTCAATTATTTTAGATTCATCGCTCAACACAGACAGGCTAGTACCTAGGGGAAGATCTCCGGCCGACTCATCTGCAGCCGCACGGATCTCTTCGGCTACATCTACCGTATTGGAGCCGGTTTTTTTATACGCTTCGATGTGGACTGCCGGTTGCCCGTTCATGAGAACACGGCTGGTCCGCTCTTCATATCCGTATTCAACTTCCGCCACATCACGGACATAGATCTTGTGCCGTACTCCGGCGTCATTCAACGATGTGACCATGGTGTTATTTATCTGGTCAATATTCTGATATTCTCCACTGGTCCTTACCAGGAACTCATTGCCTTCCACATCCACCGATCCTGCCCCGAGAGTCATATTCTGGGCGCCGAGTACATTGGCCAGATCAGAGACTGTCAGACCATAGGCATCCAGGCGGTCGGTGGACACCGCCACTTTTACGATTTCCTCGCGGCCTCCGGTGATTTCCACCTTCGAAATATTCGGCACCTGCTCGAGCTCAGGTTTCACCAGCTCTTCCGCCAGGGTATACAGCTCCTCCACATCACGGTCCCCTTGGAGTGCCAAAGCGACTATCGGGGTGGAATTCGGATCAAACTCATACAGCACTGGATCCTGAGCGTCATCCGGCAAACGGTTTTTCAGGATATCCAGCTCATCGCGAATATCCTGTTTTCTCTTGTCCGCATCATCCCCCCAACTGAACTCGAGCAAAATACCCGACATCCCTTCTGAGGAGGTTGAGGTCATTCCCTCCAGGCCTTCGAGAGTATACAACTGTTCCTCCAGCACATCGGTGATCTCCTCCTCGACCTCCTCCGGACCTGCAGCCGGATAAGAGGTAGTGACATAGATGTACGGAGGGTCCATATCCGGCATAAGATCCACGGGTAAATCGAAAATCATAAAAACGCCGATAACAGTGAGCAACACAAAGACCGTGAGCACGGCTAAAGGCCGCTGAAGTAAAGTTTTTAGCATATTATTCCTCCCGGCTCACCACTTTTACCGCTGTTCCGTCGGCAAGCATCGTACCGCCGGACACTACAATCTGCTCACCGGCTTGTACCCCGGATGCAATCTCTACCTTTCCATCGCTACGGATGCCGCTTTCAATCGCCCGCATACTCACACTGCCCGCCTGCACTACAAACACGTACTCTTTATCATGCCGTTCGAAAATCGATTCTTCAGCTATCAACACTACCTCCGACTTCTTCTCAATGACTAAGGTAACCTCAGCCAGCATGCCAGCCTTCACCCCTGTAGCGGATGAATCGAAGGACAGGGTTACCTCCATAGTGCGGGTATTCTCGTTTACCACCGGCGAGATTTCACTGACCCGGGCCTGTAAAGTCGTGTCCTGGAGGGCTGCCAGTTTTATCCGTGCCCGCTGCCCGAGTTCAACCCGGTTCACATAGCGCTCGGAAACAAAGGTTTGAATCTCGAGGCTGTTCAACTGTCCGATTTGTACGATGGGAACAGACAATGATACCGTCTCACCCACCTCGGCCAATACATCGGTAACTGTCCCGGCTATCGGAGAGGTTACAGGGCTGAGGGTATAAGTTACCCCTGGGCGGGATGGATCGATCTTTGCAAGCGTGGCATCTTTCCGGACATAATCACCGGGCCGTACATTCAAAACGGTCACTTCTCCGGCAGCATCCGGCATTACATTTACGGTAGAGGATGCGCGCACATTCCCGCTTATGCGGATGTAGTCCTCTATCTCACCCACAGAGGCCTGGGTGGTTTTTACCGGCAAAACCTTCTCCTCGGCAGCAGACTTTCCGGCTGCCTGGCCGGGTCCACCTTGCGGCTCCGTGAGCAGGAAAAATGCAACCGAGCCTCCTACCAGCAGGATAAAAATGAGTATTCCAAAAATCTTTTTCATTCATATGCTCCTTTCAATATGGTCTCAGCGCTTGTATTCAATGCATATTCAAGATCAAACAGTGCGTTTAATAAATTGAGTTTCTCTTCTAATAGATTCTTCTTAGCGGTATTGAGCTCATCCTCCGCTTTCTGCAGAGCTAAAAAATCTTGGGCTCCTGATTGGTAGGCATCTTCACTCAATTCATAGTTTCTGACTGCAACTTCCCGGTTCAATTCGAGTGATTCGATATTAGTGAGTGAATCGTTCAAGGCGCGTAACAGGGTCTGTACCTCGTTTGAAGCCAGCCTGAGCTGCTGCTGATACTGTGCTCGCAGATTGGTCAAGCTGTTTTCCATGGATGCAATCTTCGTTTTAGATCCGGAACCGGGAAGCCATCCGTCTACCGGAAGACTGATGCTCAGGCTTATTGATCCCTGATCGGTCCAGGCCTCGGAGAAAGATCCTTCCCAGGTACTGGCGGTAAACGGCTCCCGCACCAGCGGCATCCAGCTTGCGCTGATGTTGAGCGATGGGTAAAATCCGCTGTGCCGCTGATTGTCGAGATTTGTTTTCATCTGCTCAATCGAGATCTGTGCGGTCTGCAGATCGAAGCGCCGGTCTAACTCAGCAGATATCTGCCATGGATTATCATTAGACCAAATCGCGGCTTTGATAGTTTCTGCCGAACCGGGCAGCTCGATTTCACCCTCGAGATCCGGGGCAGTGCTCGGATCCAACCCGATCAATAGACAGAAACGGGCAAGTGCATCCCGGTAGCTAGACTGCAGAGAGGCCAACTGCGGCTCCATATTCTTATATGCAACCTTCGTGTTCAGCATATTCAACTCTGAGACTCTCCCGTTCTGATAGTCGATGCGGGCCTGCTCGAATTGGGCCCGCATGGTATCCATGCTCTCTTTCAGCAGGGAGATTGATTCCTCGAGATAGATCAGGTTGTAGAAGCTCTGCTTCACATCCCTGCGCAGAGCCTTCTCGGCCTCCTCCCGGTCAACTGCCGCATTCGCATATTCATGTTCCAGCGCCGCAAGCCCGTCGAACATAGACGGTGACAGGACCAGGTTGCCCTGCACGCCGACACTCAAGCTGTATGGTGAAAGCTCCTGTAGTCCGACTGTTGGTGCTTCGTTCGCCCGGCTGAGGGTACTGCTGACTTGGATCCCGGGATAGAGGACATTCGCCCTGTTTTTGTATTCCAATCGAGCGGATTCAAGCTCATTCTGTGATGTGAAAATTGAGGTGCTCTGCCTCAGAGCTATATCAATGGCCTCATCGACGGTAAGCGTATCTGAATTTGCCTGGCTGCTGAGTGCTGTAAGCACGCAAATAAGCAGCCCGATCTGTCGCATCTTCTTCATCTGCTACCTCCATTCAGTTGATAGCCAAAAGATAGCAGACGCATTGCGGTGAATACATAAACAGCGCCATAAATGAATCTAAACAAAAGGTTTAAATGCCTGTTACAAATCGCGAATTACTGTTCACTATATCAAACTTTTTCTCTTGACCGCAGTGAGATGAGCGCGTACAATAGTTTATATTCATAAGGAGGAGAACGTATGGCGAAAGGTTTTACCCTGGCAGTATTACCCTGGGTCTATATTGCAAAATACGGCGAAAACAACAAATGGAGTGAGGAGTTCAAGGAAAAACCTCACAAGACTCCCGATGAAGAAGCG
>JAASTM010000074.1 GCA_021767325.1 Spirochaetales bacterium | reverse complement strand
TCCATAAGGATCCGGCTCTCTCAGCCCTCACAATATTCAAGATTCCCGACACATCCGATGCCTGGGGAAAGCTCAAAGAGTTCTCGGAGCTCACCGGCTTGCCTATTATCTCCGAGGATAATGGGGAGCTCTCGATTATTGCCCCGCACGAGAGTTCTGCGAAAACGGCCGAATCGGAACGAGCTGCACTCCAACCGACCGGCATAAGCGACAGCCAGCCTTTTCCTGCTAAACACCTCAGACTGCAACAGGACGATGCAGATGGCTTTACCGTCACCCGATCCTACAAAAAAGCACTGTACTGGGGTATAGGAATCCTTGTCATCGGCATTATCGGATCCATTGCCGCGAAATCGGCCATTATCATGGTTCCATTAGGTATGATGGGCCTTATTTTCATAGGCATCTCAGGGAAATTCGACTATTTCAGTGTCGAGTCAGGAAAAATTCAGTTCGAGGAACGCGTATACGGATTTCTCTACTCCGAAACTACAATTCCTTGCCGCAAGATCGAACGTATAGCCATTGACAGTGATCCCCGGCGTCATATGGCTACCAGCCTGGTAATACAAAGCCAGGACGAGCGCATTACCTTCGGCCAGTCAGCCGGCCAGGAGGAGCTTGAATGGATCGCCGATCGATTGAAGCGGGAGTGTACCCACAACAGCTGAATTGCTATCCAGCCTGAAAACATAGTCTCTTATCCACGCTGCACCCAGCGGTGCGTGCTTGACACCTCCCACTACATCACCTACCATCTTCTCACAAAAGGTCTGTAATAGAATGGACAAAAGGTCGCAGAACCGCCACGCTATTCCTCATTTACTCCGATTCCACAGAAGTGTATTAGTACTTTACTTGTCTGCTATGCTCTTTCCGGCAACGCTGCCCGCCCTGCCGCAGGGCGAACAGCCCGCAGTGAAAAACGGAGGCTTATCTCTAGAGAATTTTACTTCTTCCAGAGTTATTCCCCTGAGCGGAGAATGGAAGTTCTTACCGAACCAGCTCCTCCCTTCTCTCAACAATTTTCAAGACACTGAACTCATCCCGGTTCCGAGAGACTGGAACAGCAGAGTTACCCCGGTAAACGGACTCGAAACCGGCACGTATGGACTCGCCGTCGAGGGGCTAAGTCCCGGGCTCCGCTACAGCCTGCATCTCGGTGAAATCGGTTCGGCGGCAAAAGTGTACGTCAACGGGACCTACATCGGGCAAACCGGGGCGCTTAGCCCAGAGGAGGGCGGCCCGGAAATATCATTCGCCCGCCCCGTTTTCACATTCAAAGCCCTGCCGGGCAGCAATCACATTGCAATACAAGTAGCCAACGGCGACCTGGCGGTCGGAGGTATCTGGCAGCGCATCTTCTTTGGCACCACTCCGCGAGTTTACCGTCACCGCCTCATCCGCACCGCCCTGGACATGTTTTTCATCGGCGGCATCTTTATACTGGGGTTGTACTACCTGTGTGTATATTTACTGTGGAAAGAACAGCACTCCTCGCTCATGCTGGCGTTATACAGCTTTCTGGTAGCCCTTAAATCTCTCTTTTCCGGACAGCAAATCATTTTCACCGCCCTGCCGACCTTTCCCGATCTATTCGGCATTCGTCTGGCCCACCTGGCTACCGTAATCTCGGTACCGGTTTTTCTGCAGTTTGTTCGCTACCTCTATCCCGGTATAACCGGAAAACTCGGCATTCTCCTGAGCTGCAGCGCCGCCCTGCTGCAGTCGATCCTGATAATCTTTTTTCCGCCTGCCCTCTTCCAGCAGACCGCCTTCTGGTATCACGGCATTATCGCCCTGCACGTACCGTATGTATTCTGGATATTTTTCACCGCCCGGCGCCGCGGCCATGCGGGTGTCCCCATCGCAGTGGCCGGCTTCATTATCCTCATACTGGCCGGAGCGAATGACATTCTGCATGACCAAAGGCTTATCCACACCACCTATCTGTGGAACGTCGGCTTCTTCTTTTTCCTCTTCGCCCAGGCCAGCCTGCAGGCGTATCATTTTAGAATCATACATGAAGAATCCGAAAAGATGAAACTCAATCTGAAACAGGCGGTCGCCAAGCGCACCGTCGAGCTGACTCGGGAGCGAAACAAACTGTCCCGAATGGCCAAGACCGACGAGCTGACCGGCTTACGCAACCGCCGCTATGGAATGGAGCAGCTGCAAAACGAGCTGAACCGGGTAAGACGTTACGGCGGCAGTGTGGTCATTGCACTGCTCGACATCGACCATTTCAAGCACATCAACGACAATCACGGACATCTGGTCGGCGACCAGGTGCTCATAACCATCGCTTCACTGCTAAAGGAGGGCATCCGCAGTGTCGACTTCAGTTCGCGTTGGGGCGGAGAGGAGTTTCTGCTCTTTTTTCCGAACACTTCTCTTGCTGACGGTAGAGTCGTAATGGAGAAAATCCGCACCACGATATATCAATATCCATTCCGCAGCAAAAGCGGATCTTTCTCGGTAACCCTCAGCTACGGCCTCTATGCGTACACGGGGGGCCTGGAAAGTGTAGAAACGGTACTACAGGCGTGCGACATCGCTCTGTATCACGCCAAGGACACCGGACGCAACCGCGGTGTAAACTACTCGAAGGACCTGCACAAAGTCTCCCCCCACGACCGCCTCCTCGGCGGCGACGCCGCCGCCGGTGCTCGTGACAGCTGAGGCTTCCGCCAGCTATACCGAATCTACAATTCGAAAATCACGAATATTTGCCAGCATATCGAGGCTGTAACAGCGCATCAGCGCAGCTGTCCCGTCGTGGTATTCCCGCACCACCAAAAAATCGGTGCAGGCCGGAATCTGAACGAGTGTCCCGGCCTGCAGCTTGGCCGCCAGCTTACGGCTTTTCATAACCTTTTTCATTGCAAACTTTTTGCCGGTGGCCGGCTCGTAATACGCCTCATCACGCTTTTTCGCATCCAGCGCAATAATCTCCCAAACCACCCGCGCCCGGCGCCCGCTTTCATTGCGAACCTCATAGTTGAACTCGTCAATTTCCAGCAGCATGCCGGGCCTGATTTCCGTATCTTGCCAGTAGAGTGCCATATCTACCGGAGTATACACTTTTTTCGGATTATTTCACCCTGCCATGGGCATTGATACCATAGAATTCTTTATTCGGGGGATTGTCAATCAGTGCGGGCAAAAAAAACAGCCCCGCGGTAGTGTCCACAAGGGCTTAAGTTGTTTATAAGAAAAGATTTACAGGATGGGCGGCACGGGATTCGAACCTGTGACCTCATGCGTGTCGAGCATGCGCTCTAACCAACTGAGCTAGCCGCCCTAAGTTTTTGTAGCAAAATAAATTAGCTCACACCGGATGCCAGTGCGACCGTATGTTGATACTATGCCTTAAATTAGGGTCTGTGTCAAGACGCTTTTGCAACAGAAGTTCTGAAGCGAAGTTCTACCTGTCCCGGTACCATAGGAGGAGGGTCAGACCCGCTAAAAGTGCGCAGAGGCCGAGGAACATTAATCCTACCGCATAAGACCCGGTAAGAGAAACGGCAAATCCAACGCCAACGGGGCCGAGGATACCGCCTGCGTTTCCCGTTCCGTTGAGCAGGCCGGAGGCTGCACCCACCCGGGAGGCCGGAATCTTAGACTGGACGATTGTATAGAATATAGGCGGACTCATCTCCAGCACAAAAAAAACGAGAAAAGTTAGAACTACACCTAATAGTTTTGACTCTATTGGCAGGGTGGTCAGCACAATGAAAAGGAAAAAGGTCGAAATCAGGGCGCCGGAGATGAGCCGTTTCTTGAGTCCGGTTTTGTCGCTTATCCAGGAACCGGTATAGAGGCCAGCTGCGGCACCGATGTAGATAAAGGCCGCTCCGTATTTCATTTCGTTCAGGGCGAACCCTTTCGCCTCAACGAGATAGGTGGGCAGCCACAGAGAGAGTCCCCACCACACACACATCATTCCCGTGTTCGAGGCCAGGATAATCCTGAACTGAGGGTCGGCCAACAGTGTTCTGATCGAAAACTGCTCTTCGACTCCACCCGCACTCTCCGCTTTTCCTTCAAAATTCGCATTCGATGCAGCCGGGACGGTAGCTGTGGCGGATCGCCGGTCGATCAGCGTAAAGAGAAGGTAAATCGGCGGGATGCAGAGCAGCGCCAGCACGGCGGAGGCGTAAAGGGCGATCTGCCAGGTGGCGGCTATGATGATCGGGGTGATAACAAGCGGAGTAAGGAGTGAACCCAGAGGTGCACCACTGATAAATATGGAGTTCGCCCGCGAGCGCACCTGCAGGGAGAAGTTTCGGGTGATAATCTGACTGGCTGACGGGAATACTACTCCCTGCGCGAGGCCGAGCAGCAGCCGGGCCAGGATAAAGATGATGTACACATCTCCGAAGAGCCCGGACAGCACCAGCGAAACCGCGGTCAGCAGTGCCGAAGCGGTCAGGGTCACTTTAGCTCCGAACCTGTCAATATAGGGACTGAGAAATATGTTCGAGAACCCGTAACTCACAAGAAAAATACCCAGCAGAACACCACCGAGCCGCCCCTGTTGGATGTGTGACCAGCCGAAGGACTCTGTAATCGAGGGCAGTGCCACAGAAAGACTCATTCTCGAAACATAGCTGAGCAGAGTTATTAGGAGGAGAAGCCCGAGCACTACCCAGGCGATTATTCCCGATGTGCGACCGTCCGCTTTTCCCACGCTACTTGCACCTCCTCTTGCGGGTTTTCGATGTGCGACACAAAAAACGGACTATCGCCTGAACCGTAAACCGGTTGTGCGGTAGTCCGCTTATCTATTAGATCAGAATGGTCTTTGTCCGCAGTGTTCGGCCCGGCTCGCTTGAAGTTGGCTGGCCGGCCGTACACCTCTACCTATTTGAGGCTCATCAGAATACGCTCGAGGACTTTTGCCCTGTCCAGCGGTTTTACGATGTAGTTTTTCGCCCCGATCATCAGAGATTTTTTTACCAAATCCTGCTTTCCTAAAGCACTGATCATTACCACCCGGGCTTCCTTGTCGAACTCGAGAATCTTCTCGAGGGCGGAGACACCATCCATCTTCGGCATGGTGATATCCATTGTGACAAGATCAACGTTCGGGTACAGCTCTTTGTACTTTTCAACGCCCTGCGCTCCGTCGGTTGCAGAGCCGACCACCTCAAACCCTTCTGATGTGAGAATCTGGCTGATCTGTTTTGTGACGAACATCGAATCATCGACAATAAGTACACGGTAGGAATCGCCGCTCTCCTTTACTCCATCGGGTCGGCGTTCATTAATGCTGGGAAAATCAGCTTTTGTCTTCATAACTTTCCTCCTATGCTCTTTCCCGCACAGCTACGTTAATTTCAATTTTGCCTGCTTTCAACTCAACCGGCACAATCAAGGCTTCGACTCCGGTATTCGAAACCTCCATGTTATCTCCGGTGATAATAGCCGGAGGAGTGAGATCGAACTTGAAGCCGAGGTCGTGCAGTTTGGTTACCGCCTGACCGGTTATCATATTGGCTAGTTCCGAAATGGTTGCTTTTGCTAAATCATCCATAGTCTTGAGCTCTTCGCCGTTCATCTCAGATGCAATCGCCAAAGCAACCTCTTTTTTCATATCGAACAGGACCCGTCCCTCAACATCACCGGTGAGGCCTACAATCGCCGCCACACCCAAGACCGGTTGAGAGGTGGATTTCAGATATAATTCTCCCCGTTTTACTTCTTCGCTCAATACTTCGCGCAGCACATTGAAAGCCGCTTCTACAAAAGGGTTGATATATTCAACTCGCATGCTCGCTTACCTCCGCTTCGTGTTCATTTATATTTAGAATATAATTGTTATCTTTTCCTGTATGCCTTTACCATACCGCTCGAAATATCATCGAAGAGCTCCGATACAATCTCTTCATTCTTTCCTAATATCAGAACTCCGCCGGGTTTCAGTTTTTCAGCGAACTCCTGAACCAGTTTGTACTGCTCATCCTCTTTTTGGAAAGAGAGTATATCCCTAGCCACAATTAAGTCAACATCGGGAAAAGGATTCGAATGCAGTACGTTGTGAAACTCGAAAAAGATTGCATCCCGAATCTCTTTGTTGAACTGCAGCCCGTTCTTCCCCTCGACAGTAAAATCGAGAAAATTGTCGGGAACGTCGGCAGGCTTGAACACTAAATTAGGCGCAGTCGAAATATTCAGCAGGTCGTTGTCATGTGCCCAAATCTTCAGCTGAGAATTGGGAAAATTCTCACGAAGGATCACCGCCAGCGAATAGGTTTCATATCCGGCTCCGCAGCCAGGATTCCAGACCATCAGATTTCCCTGCACCTGCAGTTGCTTCAGAACCTCTTTGACATTGCTACAGTAATCACCGCCCCAGAAGCCCCCGGAATATGGAGCATAGAAGGGCTGGAGAAATCTAACGGCGTCTTCCTCTTCCTGCAACTGGATCTCCGCGCCCTCTTTACTGCGCAGCTGTTTCCACTCCTGGAACCGGCTTCTCACCCAGTTGCGGTTATATTCGGTCACGTGAAAGTTCTTGAAGGTCAACAGGTTTTCGACCACAAAGGCGTAGTCCGCCTCACCGGCCTTCTCGGCTTCGTCTTGCTCGGCCTCCGGCTGGCGCACCGGTTCCTTGACCAGTTGGGGCTGGGGTGCCGCCTCTTCCTCGCGGCTGCTGTCACCCAAAATCTTCTCGACATCCAGTATCAGGTAGAGCCGGCCCTCGTTTTCGACCACCCCTTTGATAAACTTTATATTGATATCTCCGAAAATCGGATGCGGAGGCTGAATCGACTCCGAGTTGATTCCAACTACCTTATCGATCGAATCGACGATCACTCCGATCAGATAATCCTCGAGCCTTAGGATTATCATATCCTCGAAGCTGTTCTCTTCCCGCTTGGGCGCCGGAAGGTTGAACATTATCCGCAGATCGATGATGGATATTATATCACCGCGCAGATTATACACGCCGCGTACAAAGGGATCGGCATTCGGTACAAAGGTGAAGCGCTTGGCTTTCGATATCTCCTTCACCTTCATGATATCTATACCGTAATCCTTTCCGGCCAGGGAGAATGTCACCATCTTGTAATCGATGTTTTCAACCTTTTCAGCTTCTTCCTGTTTCAACTCATCACTAATAGTGCTCATATATCCTCACAAATCAGGGTCTCTAAGTAATCTGAGTAGACCGGCGCTTCCGGTTTTCGATTTCGCGCCGCAACCCCAGATCCAATAGCTGACTTACATCGATGATCAACGCAACCGTTCCGTCACCGAGAATGGTTGCACCGGCGATTCCCGGTATATTGGTATATTTATCCTTCAGGGGCTTGATAACCACATCCTCCTCACCAATCAGAGAATCAACCATCAATCCCATTTTCTTCTCGCCGCTTCCGACTATTACCACGTACTGCTTTTCTTTCTGCTCATCGCTCGGCACGCCGAACAGACGGCTCAGCCGCAGCAAGGACACGACATCCTCACGAACATTGAAAACCTCGTAGTTATCGATCATTTTAATGTCTTCGTTGTTTATGCGGTGGCTGTCCACCACCGAAGTAATCGGAATAGCGTAGATCTCTTCACCGACCCGGATCAGCAGACCCTGAATAATAGCCAGAGTGAGTGGAATCTTGATAGTGATCCGGCTGCCCTCGCCCTTTTCAGACCAGACGCTGACATTTCCGTTGAGCTTTTCGATTTGTTTTTTGACCACATCCAGCCCGACTCCCCGGCCCGACAGATTGGTCACCTTCTTGGCCGTCGAGAAACCCGGTTCGAAGATCAGATTAAAGGCCTCGATGTCGGTGAGCTTTTTATTCGGATGGATCAGACCCCGCTCAACCGCCCGCTGATGCACGGAATTGACGTCGATGCCCTTTCCGTCATCCTCGACCTCGATAATAATCATATTACCTTCGTTACTGGCCTTCAGCAGCACATGCCCTTCGGCCGGTTTTCCGGCTTCGCTGCGCTCTTCAGGGTTTTCTATGCCGTGATCGATGGAGTTTCGCACACAGTGGATGAGCGGATCGAGCAGATCCTCGATAACCGATTTATCCAGCTCGGTATCCTCACCCTCTATCTGCAGCTTCACATTCTTGCCGATCTCCTTGGACACATCCCTTACCAGCCGCGGAAAGCGGTTAAAGATCTGGCTTATCGGAACCATCCGAATCTGCATGACGCCCTCCTGCAGATCGCTGGTGTTCCGGCTGAGATTCTGCGCCGTGCTGTTGAACTCGTTGACCGTACTCTTAAAGCGGGTTTCGAAGGAGTCGTACATGGTGTACAGATCGCCAAAACGGTCGATTATTTCGGCCTTTATCTTCTTGACCGAGGTGCCTTCCTGAATCCGCTCGAGATAAGC
>JAASTM010000073.1 GCA_021767325.1 Spirochaetales bacterium | reverse complement strand
TATGATCAATTTTGCTACCAATGAGAACGGTGAATTGATTTGGAATGATCGCTATAACTCTTATGAACTCGTAACCCGTTACTACAACTATGACTCCGCAGCCGGCATCGAATATACCGTCGATTTGTCCAAACAGCAGGGAAACCGGATCACGATCGAGGGTTTTACCGACGGCAGACCTTTCAATCTGGATGAAACCTATGTGGTTACTATCAACAGTTACCGCGGAAACGGCGGCGGCGGGCACCTGACCCAAGGCGCCGGAATCCCGGATGATCAGCTGGATGACCATGTAAAATCCTCAACCATTAAGGATCTGCGATATCTGCTGATGAAGTGGATTCAGGAGCAGGGAACGGTAGAGCCCAAGGCCAACGGCAACTGGGAAGTCGTTCCGGCTGACTGGATAGCCCCGGCACGCGAGAGGGACTACGGTCTCCTCTACGAAGGCGAACGGGTCGAGTAGAAAAAAGCGGGCCGGCTGCAGATTTATCGGGCAGCCGGCCCTTTTTAGATCTGCGGGTTTTTCAACACTGTGTTTCTACCCCTCCGACAGTGGATCGAGAATGCTATGGATACGCTCCTTCAGCCACTCATAGCCGGGGAGGTTCAGCCGGAAGCTCTGCCCAGCCCTGATTTGATTTTCCCCCTTTACATTACTATGATTGAAACAAACAGGTAAAAGCCCTTACGCCAGAGGGCACAGGAGAACACGCTTGGATACGAATAAGAATTTTTTGAAAGTGGACGAACTACTCGATTTGGCTATCGAGTTCGAACAGGAGTCGGCAGACTATTATCGTAAACTCCGGAGTCATGTCGAAGATGCTAGGGTTCTCGACATGCTCAAAGAACTGGAGCAGCAGGAGATCGAGCACCGCGACATCCTGAAAAACTTTGAACTCGGAGATAAGCCCTATCCGATGCTTCAATTCGGCCCCTCATTCAGCATCACCCTGCCGGAGATAGAAAGTGAATCTCCCTCTCTCCGCGAGCTCATGGATGTAGCAATCGAGAGGGAAATCGTCTCACGACAGATCTACACTACTACCGCCGGCCAGGTCTTCGGAAACCTGGCCCAGGTGCTGCAGGATCTGGCTGCTTTCGAGGGCGAACACGAGGCAAAACTGAAAGATATGCGCGCATATTTGATGGGGGAAGATATATCATAAAACGGCAACAACCCCAGTAATTTTAATTGAAATACACCGTCCTCTCGTTCATCAACCTGTTCGCCAGGGTTTCCACCTCGCTCCAGCGGTTTTTCAGCAGTTTATAGGCAATGCGTTCTATTTGTGAGTACTTCCGGTCTATTCCTTGTGTTTTAAGTAAGCGCAGGGTGTTCATTGCAAAAGCTCTATCCTCATTAAAATGATCCGATAGATAGGAGTGATCCTGTTCGCCTGCAAACTCCACTGCGAGCGAGCCGGACAGCTTCAAGATCAAGATTGAATAAAAGATTTTATAATCGTGTCTTGAGGGTGCTTCGCCGCCTTTGCACACCAGCCGCCCAAACATAAGCTGCTCTTCATCAAAGTAGTCCTTGAAGCTCACCGTTTTTGTAGCCCACAGGGGTGACACATCCTTTTCAATGGTTGTAGATTCAACATCAAATCCCATATGCCACGCCGCAACCACATGTCCGGCTTCATGATACGCAAAGCTCTTCAATTCCGTTTACCGCCCTTCGGTTTGACGAGCAAACCAGTTAGTATATCATAGAATCCACATTTCACCAAATTTTCCTCTGTGCGGCGTTTGGCAGCATGTTTAACCTGAAATTCCCTAACTGACAACAGTCTCCCCCCTCGATCCTCTGTTTTTATCGGCATTTACCCAGAAACAAGATATATTCCATTGTACGGCACGCTATCTCAAATATATTACAATATTGTAATTTTGAAATATCGTTCCACTTTATGAAACTTTTCCTTGACGGCATTAAAAAGCGGGGTTAAGCTGATCAAAACATTAATGGAGGATAAACAGCATGAAAAGGAAAATTTTTATTCTTACTTTGCTGGTGCTACTTATCAGTAGCGTAACCTTATTTGCAAGAGGGGGCCAGGAAGAAGCCGAAGCGGAAGGCCGTCCGGTAGTAAAAGTTGCAAGTAACGTTCAGATACCTTTGAGAATCTATTTCGAAGGGGAAGAAATCAAAGGGTATGAGTATGAGATCTACAAAGAAGCCCTGAATCGCGCCGGATACGACGTTGAGGTTGTTGACGTAGCCTTCGCCGGTATTTTTGCCGGTCTCCAGGCGGAAAAGTGGGACATTGCTGCTTCTAATGTATTTATCACCAAAGAACGGGCCAAAGAGATGGACTTCAGCGAACCCTATCTCGAAAGCTACGACTGTCTTATCGTCCGCGAAGATGACAAATCAATAAAAGAGCTTGCAGATTTAGAAGGCAAGGTTGTTGGTACCGAAGTCGGAACTACTCAGGCTGCCTATGCAGAGAAGCTAAGAGCTAACTACGGGCCGTTTGAAATCCGCGGATTCGAGGATAAAGAGACTCAGCTGCTCGATCTCGAGCTCAAACGAATCGACGGCCTTACACTCGGTTATCCCGATGCGGTTCTCTACATTCAGGAGCGCGGAATGTTTGAGATCCTCGGTCATAGCGATGACAACTTCATGATCGGCGCCTTTTTCCGCAAGGGTGATCCTCTGCAGAAAGAGTTCAATGCTGCTCTCCAGGAAATGAAAGCAGACGGCACCACCGGCAAAATCTACGAAAAATATTTCGGAGAAGAAGCCCCCGCAGGTTCTGCCCCGGTGCGTGTTTTCGACGAACCCTACCAACCGTAAAATATAAGTATCTCGAACTTAACAATTGCCCGCCACCGGTAAAAGCCTGTGGCGGGCTTCATAATCACACGCTTCATTTATAGAACAGATTGGAGTTAAATAGCATGAAATCAACATTGCTTGAGCGATTAAAAATACATATGAATGAGAGGTACGGCCATTTACCCTGGTTTCGGCGCTACGAATTCCTGCTCCCGGGTTTAGTCTTTACCTTCCTGCTCTCTCTGCTTATCCTGCCGGGACAGGGGCGGCCGGAAAGCGTGATGAGTTTTGCTGCAGTCCTGCTCATTTTCATGCTCTTCTTTGGATTGGCAATTCTGATCATAACCGACCGTGAAAAACCGATATTCCTGAAACGAATTAGCAGCTTACTGATAATTCTACTCTTTTTCGTATTTTTTTATCAGTACAGCGGTACCCAGTGGGACAGAGTAAGATACCAGTTCCTGAACGTGGAAAAGCTGGAAGGAGTCTGGCCGCTCTATTTGAACGGTCTTTTGGTTACCCTTAAACTATCAGCTATCTCCGCAGCCGCGGCCATGGCTATCGGACTTATTCTCGGCATCCTCCGTTCACTGCACAATCCGGTACTCGAGTTGATCCTGAGTGCCTACATCGATTTTTTCCGTGCAATGCCGCTGATTGTAAATATGGTTATTGTCTTTTACGCACTGCCGTTTCTCGGAATAAACTTGAACGCCTTCTGGTCGGCGGCCACATCTCTTATTCTGATGAACTCTGCCTATCAAGCGGAAATCTTTCGTTCCGGAATCGAGAGTATTCCTAAACGCCAGGTGGAAGCGGCCCGTTCACTCGGCTTGCGTCCCATGCAGGCAATGCGTCTTGTCATACTGCCGCAGGCTGTGCGGGTAATCATACCACCTCTTTCAAACAACCTGGTCAGCTTAGTCAAGGATACCGCAGTTGCTTATGTAATCACGGTTCCGGAACTGCTGACAAAAGCCAGGCACGCAGTGGTGTGGAAGCGGAATCCGACACCGATCATCATTTCAATGTTTATATACCTGGCAACGTTACTGCCGCTTACCAGATACACAAGATTCTTGGAAAACAGGAGCAAAAGATGGGTCAAAAGATAGATACACAGAAAAATGAGCAACCGGCAATCATCCAAGTGAGCGATCTGCACAAATATTTCGGCAATTTCCATGTCCTAAAGGGAATCAATGCGGAAATTAACCGCGGCGAAGTAGTTGCCATGATTGGTCCCTCAGGCAGCGGAAAGAGTACCTTTCTGCGCTGCTTGAACCGTTTGGAGGAACCGACCACCGGAAGCATTAAGATCGACGGAACGGAAATCGTAGATCACCGCATCGACATCAACAAAATACGCACCGAGATCGGAATGGTGTTTCAGGACTACAACCTGTTCCCGCATCTGAATGTGATCCAGAACGTTACCCTTGCACCGGTAAACGTACGTCGCATGAAATACAAGGAAGCCGAAGAGATAGGCATGAACCTGCTGGAGCGGGTCGGCGTTGCCGATAAGGCGAAACAGTATCCTTCCAATCTCTCCGGCGGACAACAGCAGAGGGTAGCAATAGCACGGTCCCTGGCAATGCAGCCGAAGATCATGTTTTTTGATGAACCCACCTCGGCGTTGGACCCTGAGATGATTCGTGAAGTGTTGGATGTTATGCGCGGCCTTGCCGAAAGCGGGATGACCATGGTGGTTGTCAGCCATGAGCTGGGATTTATCCGCGAGGCCTCCAACAAGGTCTTAGTGCTCGAAGACGGCTTAGTAATCGAAGAAGGCACGCCCGATAAAGTCTTCAACCATGCAGAGAACCAGCGAACCCAGCAGTTCCTGAGCATGATCCTGTAGACGGAGGTAGATATGCAACCGAACAACTTATGGTCACGGTACAAGCAGAAATACGGCCATCTTCCCTGGTTTAAGCGCTATGAGTTTCTCGTTCTGTTTTATCTCATTTATACAGTCTACACTCTGTTCTTGATGCCGCCGAAGGGCTCTCTCACTCTGTGGACAGGGCTGGAAGTAATATTCTCCTTTCTGCTCTATATAGCGGTGCTGGTAATAGTACAGATGGACCGGGAAAAGCCCGTGTGGCTGAAAAATACTCTTGCGATCCTCCTGTTTGTTCTTTTCGGATGGCTGTTCTACCGTTATTCGGGTGCCAGATGGAGCGAACTGGACAAGTACTTCTTCAACTTCTCGATTATGACCGAGGGAAACTTCATGAGTACCAGTGAGGCCTCGAATAACTGGGTGCTCATGTTCATGGGCTTGTGGACCGCGATCAAGATATTTATTTACTCTCTGATTTTTTCAACCTTTCTGGCTCTGGGTCTGGCGGTTATAAGAAACATTGTGAATGACAGATTGCTGAATATTTTTATCGATCTGTATGTGGATGTGTTCAGGGCGGTTCCTCCCATCGCACTTCTGATTGTGGTATACTCTTCACTTCCCTACTCGGGAATCGTGTTATCTCCCTTCGCCACCGGCGTACTGACACTTACGCTCATTGAAGGTGCGTATCTGTGCGAGGTATTTCGCTCGGGTATCGATGCAATTCATAAGAACCAGATAGAATCCGCCCGGTCTTTAGGACTGACCGCCTGGAAAGCGATGCGCTTAGTCGTCATCCCCCAGGCGATCAAGATTATTATCCCCCCGTACACCAACCGTCTGATCGGGTTGATGAAAAGAACAGCCGAATGCTCGGTAATAGCCATTGCCGAGATTCTTCAAACTGCACAACAGTTGCAGTCCTGGTATTCAAACGCGACGCCGCTCATTATCGGCGCCGGTATGTATATGTTGGTACTACTGCCTATGACTAAGTTGGCTACAATTGTAGAAAACCGGCGTCATAGTGCATAAATAAGGAGACAAATTATGGAAACAAGAAACAATTGGGAGATGCCGGCCGAGTTTCCGGGACAGTTTTATAGTGTAGAGGCACGCCGCGGGCGGGAATTCGTGCTGCGCCTGCCCCACGATTCTGACCCGGTAGTTGCAATTGGTAATTTCGCGAAAGAGAAAAATATACGCTTCGGAAAGGTTCATGCGGCGTATATGGGCGCGTTTCGCCCGGCCAAATTTCTTGTATGGACACCGGACACAAAAAATCCTGAAAACTGGCATCACGAACAGGTTATGGAGATACAAAATCTGAATATGCTATTGGCCTGTGCCGGACAAATCGGGATAAAGAAGAACTACGAAGGTGACGAGGAGTCGTTTGTAGCCCTCCATTTCGTCACCGGCGGGGCGTGGGATGTACCGACTATCG
This sequence comes from Spirochaetales bacterium, assembly GCA_021767325.1. The sequence goes on along the minus strand of JAASTM010000073.1, from coordinate 2,278 downwards.
GGGGACATCTCGTCGAAGGGACCAAGGTAGCCGGTGTGATGGCCTTTTACGTAACAGAAATTCTTGGAATCGATGTGCTGCTGCCCTCCTCGGGCGAAGTAGCCAAACAGGGCGATTTTCCGGAAAACTGGTATAAAGAAATTGATTAGCTTGAATAGAAGGAGCAAAACCAGATGAGAGTTTTAATAACCGGGGGAACCGGATTCGTAGGGATGACATTGGCAGAGGATCTCACTGACCAGGGAATTGATGTGGTACTACTGGCCCGCAGGCCTATGCTTCCGGCCATGGAAGCATCACTGAACGGCCGCAAGGGCAAGTACTTTTACTTCAAGGGCGATATCCTCAGCCCGGAGAGCCTGGATGAGGTCATTAGAAAATACGAAATCGATACGATCGTACATGCCGCTGTAATCACCCCTGATGAAGAGCGCGAGAAAGAACAAAGCCGCTTGATTGCCCAGGTAAACTATATGGGCAGCATAGAGGTGCTCGAAGCAGTCAAACGGAATAATGTGAAGCGACTGATCTATACCAGCTCGGGCGCAACCTACGGCGACGCCTCCTTTGAAGCCGACTGGCTCGATGAAGGGGAGAACCGCCCCAAACCAAACGCACTCTACGGTATTAATAAATTCGCCAGTGAAGAGGCGGCCTTACGCTACAAGAAAATCTTCGGAATAGACGTGGTAATCGGCCGTGTAGGCGGAGTCTTCGGCGCCTGGGAACGCTACACCGGAGTGCGCGATACTCTCAGCGGGCCGTTTTTCGCTACCCGTGCGGCTTTTCTCGGTGAACACCCTACTGTGTTGCGGCCGGACAAAAAGGATTGGGTCTACAGCCGGGATATCGCGAAATCCCTCACTGCCATGATCACCGCAGAAAAGTTCGGCTATAATGTCTACAACCTGAGTTCGGGCTACATCTGGTCGGGAACGGAATGGTGCGACAAATTGAAGGATGCTTTTCCGAAGTTCGACTACACCATTGTCGACAAGGCAGCCGATGCCGATATTACCGATTTCGGTATGCTCGACAGGAACCCGATGAAAATTGAGCGCCTCAAAAACGACCTCGGCTACACTCCGGTCTACGATCTGGAGAAATCTTTCGCAGATTATATGGACTGGATCAATGCCAACGACGATTTCTGGGCAAATCCCCAGTAGGAAGGTGTGAACACCATTGTCATTTACGCCCGCAGCTGCGTACGCGCCGCTGCGGGTTTTTATTTTTCCAGCCCGAACCCAGGCCTTACCCCGGTCCTACCCCGGTCCTACCCCGGTCCGCTGTTACAAACCTTCATAGGTATTCGAGAACTCTTCCATTATCCGGTCTTCATCGCCGGCATTGTAGGCGACTATGTTGCGCAGATGAACAAAGGTATCGAACTCCATTTCGGTAAACTCTATGCCGAGTCCCGTTTTATCCCAGCGAACAACCTCTCCCTGTACCTCTATAGAAAGTTTCGTACTGGCACCTGACAAATGAATGCTAATCTCTACCTTTTGTCCGGTCTGGATGGAAAAATGGGATGTTTCGGGTTTCAGATACATCCCCTTGAGACTCAAATTCTCCACTGTCCCTTCGAGCTGCTTACCATCAGCCCGCAGCTCGGCCCTCGTATGAAACTCTACCCGGGTAGTGTCGCGCTTTTTCTCAGGCATACAACGCCTCCATTATACGAACATATTCAGGCTCAATGCCATAACAATCATTCCGGCTATTACTCCGAGAATAGCAATGTGGTGCTCTCCATGTTTCTCAGCAGTCGGTAACAGTTCATCTAAGGAGATATACACCATGATTCCGGCTACCCCTGCAAACAGTATTCCGAACATCAATTCGTTGAAGAACTGCATCAAGAGAAAATAACCAACTAATGCACCCACCGGCTCCGAAAGACCGGATAAAAACGACCACCCCAGAGCCTTCCGCTTATCACCAGTTGCATAATACAGTGGCACCGAAACGGCTATTCCTTCGGGAATGTTATGGATTGCAATTGCAACCGCAATACTCAAACCCAGGGCCGGATCCTGTAATGCTCCGGTAAAAGTTGCCAAGCCCTCCGGAAAGTTGTGAATCGCGATGGCCAGAGCCGAGAAAAAGCCCATTCGTTTGAGGTTTTCATTGCTCATTCCCTTCTCGCCTGAAGCTGCCGGAGCCGTGGCCGGGGCTGCCGCAGCTTCTGAAGGAGAAGCATCCGGGCTGGGTTTGTTCATATCGTCTATACCCCGCACCTCGTGGGGGTTCTCATATTCAGGGACGAGCTGGT
>JAASTM010000072.1 GCA_021767325.1 Spirochaetales bacterium | reverse complement strand
TTTTCGAGCCGGCAGTCAACACTGCCGGCTCTTCCCCTTTTATTCAGATATTTTTGGCAACGGTAATTTGTACACACTGCCTGCGCCGCGTGGAGTTTGGAGAAAACCATGACGAAATATATAATTAGACGCCTGATAGGACTGATCCCAACACTCTTCATTGTGGTAACTATCAGCTTTTTCCTTATTCGGATTGCCCCAGGCGGACCATTCGATGCCGAACGTCGCCCACCTGAACAGGTAATAGAGAATATTAAGGCGAAGTTCCACCTAGACGAACCCATATATATGCAGTATCTCCGCTACATGGGCGACATCGCCCGTGGAGATTTAGGCCCGTCGTTCCGTTATCAAGACCACGATGTGAATTACTACATAGCTAACAGCCTGCCAAATTCGCTGTTATTGGGATTCATTGCCCTGGGATTAGCATTAATCTTAGGGGTGAACGCCGGAATAATATCCGCGTTAAATCAAAACAAGTGGATTGATTACGTAGCGATGGCGATAGCCATCATCGGTATAACGGTCCCGCTGTTTGTAATCGGGCCGGTGCTGATGTACTTCTTTGCACTTCAGTGGGGCATTTTGCCAACCTCCGGCTGGATCACCGGCCGCTACGGCTGGGTTACAATCTTGATGCCGGCCGTAACGTTGGCAATGCGACCGTTTGCCACTATTGCAAGATTATCCCGTGCCAGCATGTTGGAAATGCTGCGCAGCGATTTCATACGTACCGCCCAGGCCAAGGGGCTGAAAGATTCGGTCATTATCACAAAGCACGTCCTGAAGGGCTCCTTGCTGCCAATTGTCAGTTATTTAGGACCAGCTTTCGCCTCAATCGTGACCGGTTCGGTAGTCGTCGAGCAGATCTTTCGGGTCCCGGGGCTGGGCAGGTTCTTTGTTCAATCCGCGCTGAACCGGGATTACACCCTGATCATGGGAACGGTAATCGTGTATTCGGTTATATTGATAATAATGAACTTCATTGTCGATATTATTTACTCGTTCCTCGATCCGCGGATCACATATAAATAGGGAGTTGAACCGTGAGCACCAACGAACATAACCAAGACAGCAAACTGCAGGAAGGCTTGCAGGCCACAAATGAGTTCAATCAACCGGTAAAGGGAACCAGTTTATATAAAGACGCCTGGCGACGACTGAAAAAGAATAAAGCGGCCATTGCCGGACTGGTAATAGTACTGCTATACGCCCTGGTGTCGCTGTTGGCACCGATTCTGCCGATTTACAGTTATAAAGAGCAGCAGATGAGCCACATCCACCTGCCGCCGTCATTCGCACGGACCGCCGGTGAACAGATGTTAGAGCGCAAGATAACCGAGCTCTCGACTCTGGCCGCCAAAGAGGGACGGGTCGACTGGACTGCCGAAGATCGTGAGCTGATTGAGAAGGCTATCGAGAATGCGCGGGCGAAGGCCACCGCCCCCTCCTCTCCCGGCGGCGAAGAGATCACCCGTAAAGAGAAGGATACCATTGCCGATGCCGAGCGCAAGGTCACCCGCGAGCGCCGCGACCTTGCAATCGCGGAGGGCCGCGTCGAGCTGAATGAAAAAGAGCTGTCCGAAATAGAGGAGATGCGACACCTGATCGAAACCGAAACCGAGATGATCGACGGTGAAGAGGTTAAAATACACGAGCGTAGATATCTGTTTGGAACCGACTACCTCGGACGCGATATGCTGGCCCGCACCATCTGGGGCGGTCAGATGTCAATCGCTATCGGGCTTATCGGTGGTATTACCTCGGTATTCATCGGCCTGTTCTTCGGCGCCATCGCCGGGTACGTAGGCGGTAAGACCGACTACATCATCATGCGGGTGGTAGATATCCTCTACAGTATGCCGTATATGATGCTGGTCATCATTCTAATGGCGTTGTTCGGGCGGAGTATCATCCTGATGTTCGTAGCCCTGTCACTGGTCAGCTGGCTGACAGTTGCCCGTGTCGTCCGCGGACAGATCATCTCCCTGAAGAACTCCGAATACGTAGAAGCGGCCCGTTCGATGGGCGCCAGTTCGGCAAGAATTATATTCCGGCATCTGGTTCCGAACACCTTCGGCATAATCATCGTCTACACTACTCTGCGTATTCCGGTATTCATCCAGATGGAGGCCTTTCTCTCCTTCCTGGGGCTCGGTATTTCAGCCCCGTACGCCTCCTGGGGATCCCTTATCGGTGATGCGGTCGAGGGGATGCGGGCTTACCCGTGGAGACTGTTCTTCCCGGCGGCTGCGATGACCATTTTCCTGTTCGCAATGAACTTTCTCGGCGATGGTCTGCGGGATGCATTCGATCCACAGAGTAAAAACAAACTGTAAGGTTCAAGAGAGGAAACCACTAGATGAGTGAAGAAGCAAATATACTGCAAGTCGAAGACTTGAAGACATACTTTAAAACCGACGATGGTACCGTAAAAGCGGTCGATGGCGTCTCTTTCTCCTTGAAGCGAAAGGAATCGCTGGGTATCGTCGGCGAATCGGGATCGGGTAAGTCGGTGACCAATCTGTCGCTGCTGCGTCTGATTCCCTCTCCCCCGGGAAAAATTGTCGGCGGGAGTGTGAAACTGGAAGGGACCGATATCCTGAAACTGCCGCAGTCTAAGCTGCGCACTATTCGCGGAAACAAGATTTCCATGATTTTTCAGGATCCGATGACCAGCCTGAATCCCTTTTTGAAAATTTCGACCCAGATGATCGAAACCATCGTGCTGCACCAGGGTACCAGCAAGGCCGAAGCCCGGAATCGATCCATCGATATGCTGCGCATGGTCGGCATCCCCAAGCCGGAAAAACGCATTGACAGTTATCCGCACCAGTTTTCCGGGGGTATGCGTCAGAGGGTAATGATCGCGATGGCCCTCAGCTGTAATCCGCAGGTGCTGATTGCCGACGAACCGACTACCGCCCTGGATGTAACCATTCAGGCCCAGATCCTCGAGATCATGCAAGAGCTTTCGGATCGCCTGGGCACCTCGCTAATAATGATTACCCACGACCTGGGAGTTGTAGCCGGTATGTGTGACCGGATTGCCGTTATGTACGCCGGACGAATCATCGAAGAGGCCAATACCGACGATCTGTTCGAGGAACCCAAGCACCCCTATACCCAGGGGCTGATTGCCTCGGTGCCCCGGCTGGACAAGAAAACCGGCCAGAAGCTCTCTTCTATCCCCGGCCAGCCGCCTAACCTAATCGACCTGCCGGACTGCTGCCCCTTTTACCCGCGCTGTCCGCACGCAATGGATATCTGCAAAAACAAGTATCCCGACGAGGAAAAATCCACAGGCAGCTCGGGCAACCCGCGCAGAGTAAGCTGCTGGCTTTATTCATGAGGAGTTTGAACAGATGAAACACGATGTTTTACTAGAGACAAAAGATCTCAAAATGCACTTTCCGATAGAAGACGGGATTATATTCAAGCGGCAGGTCGGCGCAATTCGAGCAGTAGACGGAGTAGATCTGACCCTGCGAAAAGGGGAAACCCTCGGAGTCGTGGGTGAATCCGGCTGCGGAAAATCGACCACCGCCCGGGCGATTGCTCAGCTCTATGAACCGACGGCCGGCGAGGTTCTCTTCGAGGGAAAAGACCTCACTAAACTGTCGCAGTTCGAGCTGCTGAAGACCCGGCGCGAGATCCAGATGGTGTTCCAGGATCCCTACGCCTCGCTGAATCCGCGCATGATCGTAAACGACATCATCCGCGAACCCCTTGATATTTACCGCACCCGTAAGCTGCTGGATATGGATAGAAAGGAGATGGAACAGCGGGTGGAAGGGCTGATGGAGCGCGTCGGCCTCTCACGCTACTTCAAAAACCGGTATCCCCATGAGTTCTCCGGCGGCCAGCGCCAGCGCATCGGCATCGCCCGTGCACTGGCACTGAACCCCAAGGTGATTCTGGCTGACGAGCCGGTCAGCGCCCTGGACGTATCCATCCAGGCGCAGATCCTGAACCTGTTCCTGGAACTGCAGGACGAGTTCGACCTGACCTACATGTTCATCGCCCACGACCTGTCGGTTATCGAGTATGTGAGCAACCGCGTGGCGGTTATGTACCTGGGAAAAGTAGTGGAAATTGCCAACGCCAAGAGCCTCTACAAACAGCCCCTGCACCCCTATACCAAAGCGCTGTTTTCCGCTGCCCCTATCCCTGATCCGAAGATCGAGCGGGAGCGAAAGCGGATAGTGCTGGAAGGCGACGTTCCCTCCCCCGACCAGGAGCGGGTGGGCTGCTACTTCTACGACCGCTGCCCCCACCGTATGGAGGTATGCAAAAACCATATACCCCAGCTGCTGGAGGCCGATACCGATCACCAGGTAGCCTGCTACCTGTATTACAAGCAGGAGGACCTGGCACGGCTCGAATAGCCGAGCCTTTGGAGGCCGGCTCGCATAGAGCCGGTTAGGCTTCCGAATGGTAGCTGATGTTCATGAAGTCGGAAATAGCGGCGGCCTTTCTCTGAAGGGCCGTCTTATTTTTTGCCTCGGTAATTTCAATGTCCTTCTTCTGGCCGCTGGAAAATATAAGACTGAGGGTCATCAGGTCGCGTTGAAAGAAGCGTTTCTTCTCACTGGGCTGCGGAGAAACGCTGCCCTTGCGGAAAGATTTGACCTCTACGCTCTCGATATCCTCCGCCGCGAAGGTGGTGGTTGCGGACAGCAGCAGCAGACCGTGCAGGTGCTTGACTTGCCCTCCGGACTTGTGGAAATACCAGCTCTCGTTATACAGAGCGATCAGGGTGAACACTACAACTAACACTATCGGTAGCAGCTCGCCGCCTTCGTTCGAGGCGGTAACAACTAAGCTGCTGAGTATGATCACAGCCAAAACTCCGAATATAAACCGAAACCCGTTGTGAAGCTTGAGAGCCAGGGTATCCGGATCTATTTCTTTTACTACAAATGTCAACTTCAGCATGCCTTACTCCGCTTCCTGATCACTTTCATCGGCCGGGACATCCACACTAAGAGCATAGCGGCGCCCGAACTCCCGAAAACCACGTTCCTCCAGGTCATCCTGCAGGAAGAGAGTTTTCCCCAGCAGGTCGATTACGACCTGACTCACCCCGTTTTTAGAGGCCATCTCGATTGCCCGGTCGATAAACAGGCGGGATAATCCCAACCCGCGGAATTGGGGCTCCACATAGATAAAGCGCAGATCCAGAACAGTACTGTACTGCGAAGCGACATACACTCCCAGCACACATCCGGCGAACTCGCCCATCGGCGTCTCGCCATACAGTATTTCCTTATGCTCATTCTCCCGGCAGCCGGCAATCTCGGTATCCAGCAGATAATCCCGCAGAGCTACCGAGATATCCTGAACCGACTCCTTCATCGCCAATACAGCTGCCTCCTGTATACGCTCTTTCCACTTACCGGTGCCGCTCTGGATGATAAAATCGCTGAGTACCAGATCCTCGGTCTCCTCAGGCTCTTCTCCCAGGCGGCTTAGGGCGATTGAATCGGTTACCGCAGCGAACCAGTCCCGTACTACCTGACGCATCTCCCGCTCTTTGAAGGCGAACCATTGGCGTTCCAGCGGCTCGTACCGCTTTAATACGTCCTTGAAACGCCGAAATACACCGCGCCCTCCGTTCAATGCATCGCGCATCTCCTGACGATAGATCGGATTCTTGATGAAGGCTACAAACCGCTCCATCAGATGAAAACCGTCGACCGGTCGCCAGTTCGGCAGGTCTACGAAGCGCTCCTCAGGCTCCTCCTCGGCCGCCGCTATCCTCGGGTCGTCCGAGGGAACCAGCTCGCCCTCCTTCAAGTCGAACAGGTATTCGGTCTGCTGGTTCTCCATTCCGAAAATGATCTGATCTATTATCTCCTCAGTTAGTTCGGTGGGACGTACTTCCTTTTTTTCCGACATAATAATCAAGCTCCTTGTGTGGGTAACTCGTCGTTTTCCAGTATTTTTTTCATAGTTGTTTCGACATCATCAATGTGCACCAGACGGCTCTGCCGGGAATAGCGGTTGTAGAACTCAACCGTGTCTTCACTGTTGCGTTTGGCCGACAGTACTATCCGGTAGGGAATCCCGAGTAGCTCGGCATCCTGAAATTTTACTCCCGGCGATTCCTTGCGGTCATCGAGCAGGGTATCCGCGCTGAACTTGGCATAAATTTTATCCACCTTCTGACGTACCGAATCGCTCTTACCGATTCCCATTAAAAAGAAACGAAACGGAGCAATTCTGCTCGGCCAGAGCAGGCCGCGCTTGTCATGCAGCTGTTCGGCGATCGCACCCATCAAACGTCCGATTCCGATTCCATAAGAGCCCATAAACGGGTACACCTTTTTCCCGCTCTCCTCCTGAAAGTAGAGTCCCATAGAACGTGAATAGAAATCGTCCAGCTTGAATATATTCCCCAGCTCCAGGGCACGGACTTCCTGCAGCGGACTGCCGCACTGCAGGCATTTGTTCTCCGGTTTGATCATCGAAATGTCGGCCACATTCGCCGATTCGTAATCACGACCGAAGTTTGCATTCTTCAGATGCACACCCTCTTTATTGGCACCCACCACCAGATTAGTCGATTTGGCGACGGTGCCGTCTACCACCAGGGGGATAGCACCGTTCACACCGATGGGGGACAGGTATCCGGGCACAAAACCCAGGGCTTCAACCTCCCGCTGGTCCGCCTTGTCGAGCACCGGCTCACCGAGGTATCGCGTCAGCTTTTCCCGGCTCACTTCGTGGTCTCCGCGCACGACGGCCATCACCAGGCCATTCATGGTCTTGAAGATCATGGTTTTAGCCAGATGATGCTTTTCCAGGCCCATGAACTCCGCCAGGTCCTCCATGGAGGTACAATTAGGAGTCGCTACCTCTTCCATCTCCTGCGGGGTGTCGGTGTGGAAATCCTTGAGCCCCATGGCTACGCTCTTGTTGGCCCGGTACCCGCAGTTGGGACACTCTACCATTATATCTTCACCGATCGAACAGGGAATCATGAACTCATACGCCTTCTGACCGCCCATGTATCCGACTCCCGATTCGGCCGGCAGCACATTCAATCCGCAGCGCTGAAACACCCGCTGATATGCACCGAAGACCTTTGGAAAAAAGTTATTCAGATCGGAAGCGGACCGGTGAAAAGAGTAGGCGTCTTTCATCAGGAACTCTTTGGTTCGTATCAGACCGTTGCGGATCCGCTCCTCATCGCGGTATTTCGTCTGAAATTGATACAGGAAGGCCGGCAGATCGCGGTATGAACGCAGGCCCACCCGCACGAGATCGACAAACGCCTCCTCATGGCTCGGCGCCAGCACCATGTTGCGGTCCGTTCTGTCCTTGAAGCGGACCATGTCACTGCCGACCAGGCGGTCGCGGCCGCTTTTCTGCCACATCTCGATCGGATTTACCAGCGGTACATTTACCTCCTGACCGTCGAGCCGCTCCATCTCTTCCCGGATTATCTGCTTCAGGTTGCGGACTACCCGGTTCCCAAGCGGCAAATAGGAGTAGAGGCCGTGGCCGTGTGTACGGACAAAACCGCCCCGCAGTAAATAGGCAAAACCCTGACTCTTGACCCCATGATGCACATTCCGTAAAGTTTTGCCGAAAAGCTGAGTGTATTTCATATCATTTCCATCATACTTTGCACTAAAAGCGCAGGTCAAGCGCTCGCGGACGGCCTCACTAAATGAATGAAATCATATTCGCTAGGCTTGACCTTCTGCTTAATACGTATGATAGTATTACCATCTACAATAAGAATTTAACGATAAAATATTTTGAGGAGAGGTAAGTATGAGTACAATCGAATTTATTGAGGCCCGAGAGATACTGGACTCCCGCGGTAATCCTACCGTCGAGGTCGATGTATTTCTGGAAGACGGCTCGATGGGCCGTGCAGCAGTGCCTTCAGGGGCATCTACCGGTGTACACGAAGCGGTAGAGATGCGCGACGGCGACAAGGGTCGCTTTATGGGCAAGGGCGTTCTGAAAGCAGTCGAGAACGTGAATAACATCATTGCTCCCGAACTGGTAGGTTTGGATGCACTCGATCAGGTGGATATTGACCGCACCATGATCGAACTGGACGGCACCGACAACAAGAGTAAACTCGGTGCCAACGCCATCCTCGGGGTTTCAATGGCCACCGCACGGGCGGCCGCCGATTTCCTCGGTCTGCCGTTGTTCAAGTACCTGGGTGCATACCACGCCAACCAGCTGCCGGTGCCCATGGCTAACATCATCAACGGCGGCGAACATGCCGACAACTCGGTGGACTTTCAGGAGTTCATGGTAATGCCGGTAGGCGCCGATTCACTGCGCGGCGGTGTTCGCATGATCACCGAGGTCTTCCACAACCTCAAAAGCATCCTGAAGGAACAGGGGTA
>JAASTM010000071.1 GCA_021767325.1 Spirochaetales bacterium | reverse complement strand
TACATTGACCAGTTCGGATCGATTATCGAAACGGCGGAAACCTCGGTGCTCCCGGATGACCTGGCCCGGCTCAAATCGTTGATCGATACGGTGGCCCCTACGCTGGGTGGTGGCCGGACGCAGCAGTCTCCTGGGAATCAGAATGTTGCCGGTACCCAGACCGCTGAAGGAGGTGAGGCATGAACCCCTTTTTACCCTTGTTCATATTAGTCGGACTTTTCCTGCTGTTCATTCTCCTGACGCTCATCAGGAGTATTCGGATTATACCGGCCAAAACGGCTTTGGTGATCGAGCGGCTGGGCAAGTTTTCCCGTACGCTGGAAGCCGGGTTTCATGTGCTGATTCCGTTTATCGAGAAAGTACGGTACAAACACAGTATGAAGGAGCAGGCCATAGATGTTCCTGCCCAGGAGTGTTTTACCCAGGACAATGTAAAGGTGCGGGTAGATGGCGTGTTGTACATGAAGGTGGTCGACCCCCGTCGCGCCAGTTACGGCATTACTAACTACGAATACGCCACGATTCAACTGGCCCAGACGACTATGCGTTCGGTGATCGGTCGACTGGAGCTGGACCGTACCTTCGAAGAGCGGGAAGCTATCAACGCCCAGGTGGTAAAAGCGGTGGACGAGGCCTCGGATGCATGGGGAGTGAAAGTCTCGCGCTACGAAATCCAGAACATCAATGTGCCGGAGGGAATCCTCGAGGCGATGGAAGTACAGATGAAGGCTGAGCGCGAGAAGCGGGCCTCAATAGCCCGCAGCCTCGGTGAAATGGAATCGCAGATAAACTATTCCCAGGCGGAAATGGAAGAGGCGATAAACCGCTCCGAGGGTGAGAAGGAAAAATCTATCAATGAAGCCGAAGGCCGGGCCAGTGAAATTAGAGCGCTGGCTAAATCTACGGCCGAGGGGCTGCGTAAAGTGGCATCCGCGGTCGAATCATCGGGCGGCGAAGATGCGCTTGCCCTGCGGATAGCCGAAGCCTACATCTCCGAACTCCAGAAGCTGGCCCGAAAAGAGACCAAGCTGATGGTACCGCTGGATCTCTCCGACATGAACGGAGTGATGCAAAAAATAGAGCGAATAGTTAAGCAGTAAGTGACGGGCCCGGAACTCATGACACTAAAGCGGAGTTCCGGGTTCAATTGCATAAAATCCACCGCGCTACTATACTGATGCAGTATGAGCGCAGTGGTGTGGACAATAATATTCGTAGTGAGTCTGGGGGTTTTAATAAAATCATCAGACCTTTTTATTATATCCGCCGAACAGGTAGGCACCTACTTCAAACTGCCGCCGTTTGTGATCGGGGTGATAATAATCGGCTTCGGCACCAGCCTGCCCGAGCTGGTGTCAGCCCTGGTGTCGGTAGCTACCGGTGCCTCGGAAATAGTAATCGGAAATGTGCTCGGTTCGAACATCACCAACATTTTCCTGGTGGTCGGTATTGCCGGTTTTATCGGAAAAGAGTTTATCGTTGATTACGATGTAATGAAATCGGATGTCCCCTTTCTGGTGGCGGCGGTTTTTTTACTGGCTTTCATGGTGTGGGACCAGGAATTTACCATCGGAGAGGGCATACTCTGTCTGGTGAGCTTTGTGTACTACCTGTACTACACTTTGCGTAATCCGGAACAGATGCATGAAATCCTCGAGCTGGAGGAGCACCCCGTCAGGCCGAGCTTGCGTCACTGGATTATTCTTCTGCTGGCACCGGTAGGTATCTATTTCGGGGCGCACTATACCATCGATTCAGTTGTAATCATCTCCGAGAAATTACTAATCGCACCCGAAGTGATCGCGCTGAGTGCAATAGCGTTGGGGACCAGTCTGCCCGAGTTAACGGTTACCATCTCCGCCGCTCGCAAGGGTAAACCCGAACTCACAATCGGTAACGTGCTCGGTTCGAATATTTTTAATACCCTGATGGTAATGGGTGTGCCGGCCATGATCGGGACCCTGCGCATTCCCGACTCGATCATTACCTTCTCGCTGCCGCTTTCCCTGGCCGCTACCCTGATTTATATCGTGATTGTACTGGATCACAAAATTAACCGTCTCGAGGGCGGCATCCTGCTTATTTTTTACGCTTTTTTTATTCTTCGTATTTTTGGCTTTGCGTAGGCTCTTCAACCGGCAGTTGAATTATAAAGGTAGTTCCTTCGCCTGCTGTGCTCTGCACTTCAAGGCTGCCGCCGTGGTTTTCCGTAATGATAAAATAAGAGATTGATAATCCGAGACCCGTCCCTTCACCGACCGGTTTGGTAGTAAAGAACGGTTCGAATATTCTTGATTTTATTTCTTCCTTTATTCCGATTCCGTTATCCTCGATTTCTATCCGCACCATTCCCCCGTCCCGGTCTGCTCTCAGCCTGAAGCGGGGCGTATATCCGCTGCCTTCGAGTTTCTGCCGCTCGAACATAGCTGCTGCACCGTTACGCAGGATGTTGAGAAAAACCTGGCGGATTTTTCCGGCCTCGCAGAGGATGGTCGGAATGCGGGGCGCATACTTCTTCTCTATTCTTATTCGCTTAAAATCATTGCTCTTTTTCAGGTTGAACTCGATCGAAGCCAGTTCAACCGTACTGTCGAGGAGCATGAGGATGTCGTGGCTCGAGCGGCCGGCGTCGCTGCGGTGAGCAAAATTGAGCATATTCAGCACTATTTCTTTGGCATGCCTGCCGGCTTCTCTAATCATCTCCAGTTGTTGGATGATTTCCCGGTCCCCCACATAGGCCTGGAGCGCTGCGAATGAAAGCCCGGCCTTTTCTGCCGATCGAAGATTGGCCGGATTCTCGGTTCTCAGCCGCTGCAATGCAACTTGGGCGTTCTGCACCATTGCGCTGAGGGGGTTGTTGATTTCATGTGCCATCCCCGCGGCTAAGCCCCCGACTGACAACATCTTTTCATTCTGAATCATCATCTCTTCGAACTTGCGCTGTTCGGTTTTATCATCAACACGGATCACCGCACCTTCCGTCCCTTCGGTAATCAGGGGATAGACCACGATTTCTTCATAACGGGTGTGGGCATCCTTGGTTCCATTGGTTTTGATAATATGCTCGGTTTTCTGTTGGGCAATTGCACTATTTATCTGATCCATCTGTCCGGAAAAGCGGCTGAACACCTCATCGAATCGGCGGCCCATCGCTTCGTTCGCACTGACCTTACTCTCCTGTTCTGCTCGCAGATTCCAGTCGGTAATGAAGCCCTGCGGATCAACCCCTACAATAATCGAAGGCATCGAATTGATTATACCAATGATATAACTCTGGGCGCGCTTCAATGCCTTTTCAACCCGGTGGCGCAGGAGGATATTTATTATCAGGGCAGCCACCAGAATTGTTAAAAAGATAATCACAGTGAAAATGGCGATGAAAAGCCCTCTGTTTTCTCTTATTACGGAGTAGGGCCGGTTGATAATGATGCTCTCTTTCGGCAGTTCCGCCTCCCGAATTCCGAACCTCTCGAGTGCGCTGTAATCAAAGGCATATGTGTAGGGATTGCTGGTGCGAACCGGTATTTTACTCACCCGGTTGCCGGCCAATATTTTCTTCGCCATCTCACCGGCTTCCAGTCCCTGCTTGAAGCCCGACACGAGTTTACCTCCGACAATCCCCTGTTCGAGGCTGAAATCCCAGAGCCCGTATACCGGCACCCGGGAGGCCCTGGTGATCAGCTGAGTTCCCTGTTTCCAGTCGTAAAATGTATTTTCCGCATCCCGGAAGAAAAGGGAATACAGAACCACGGCATCATCCGGAAGTCCCTTCAGCTTTGAGAGCAGTTCTACCATAGAGAAGTCGTACCATACGCTTATTTCATCGAAATCCTCTCTGAACGTGATACTCTCATATGCAAACTCTTCCTGCAGGCGCTTGCCCGTGGGGGTGTTGTCGGTAATGAAAATCAGTCTGTTCGCTTCCGGATGAAGCTCGGTTATAAGACGTACATTTTCCTCGAATCTTACCTTTTCAATGACTCCGGTCACATAGTCTCCGGCGTTTTCCAGCGCCTCCTCGGGATAGTTCAGCCCGCAGAAAACTACTGGGGTGTAGCCGAAAATCTTTCTTCCTTCGTTAGTGAGAAAATTGAATGCATTGTTGTCGGAGCAGATAATCAACTGAAAATTATGTTGGGTGAATTTATACTCCAGAAGCTGTGTCAGCAGTTCGAGATATTCGGGGCTATACTGGTGTTTGGTGTCCATATACTCGACGAACAGGTTGACCCGGTCGCCCAGGGCTGCTTTAACCCCGTCAGTGATATCATCCGTCCATTTGAAACCGGCATGATACGAATGAATGAGCAATATATTCTGTCCGAAAACCCCTATATCCTGCCTGGATTTCTGAGCAGAAAGGGTGGGCGTCAGCATTGCCATTATGAGGACGCAGAGAATAAGTGCTGCGCGGCGGAGACTGATCATAGTAACTATTAATAATAAGGCAAGAAGCGGCGATGAGCAACCTGATATTAGAGTTGTTGGAAAGGTAATAAAAAGTATTAAAATTTAATAAAAAGTAATACACATATCGGGATTTTCATGATATATTAGTTATATATTGCGTAATAACGCAAAATAGTAAATAAAAATTTACTTATACATAAGTTTATCTATTATTGATTGTAAATATAGGTAATTTTATAGATACAGAATGGAGCGTATTATGGATCCTATTGATGACCTTTCAGCAGCACTAATCGACATTCCCATACTCGAAAAATACTCATCCTGTCTGCCCGCTTTGATAAAAGATTACAAGCTCGAGCTCCAGCAGCGCGGCTGGAAGACGTACAAACCCTACATCGATGGAGAACATCTAAAATACGGAATAGCGAAGAGTGAACTTCTCGAGGCCTACGAGGAGCTGCTGTGCAAGACCGCCGGACTCTATCGGGATTTCAGTGAAATATTAAAAAAAATACAACAGCACGATGAGTGCTGAGAATTATATATTTGGAGGTTCCAATGACAACAGAATTAGAGAGTAAAGCTGACACAGGCTTTTCACCCGAACTTATGGAGTATATAGAGACCTGGAAGGATAAACCGGGAAATCTGATTATGATTCTTCATAAAGTACAAGAGGAACAAGGGTTCATATCTAAAGAAGCCGGTAAAACGGTAGCAAAGTTGCTCAATGTGCCACTGGCAAAAATCTATGGAGTAGTGACCTTCTATCACTATTTTCGTCTGGCAAAACCGGGCAAGCACAACATAAAAATTTGTATGGGAACCGCCTGTTACCTGAAGGGCGGGGAGGATATTCTGAGCGAGCTGGAGAATCTGCTAGGAATAGGAGTAAATCAGACTACAGAGGATGAGCAGTTTTCGATTGAAGCTGTCCGCTGTGTTGGCGCTTGCGGTCTGGCACCGGTCATCATTGTGGATGAAGATGTGTATGGGAAATTGACCAAAGACAGGCTGCCGGAGATTCTGGCAGAGTATCAGGAGCGCTGAGATGGGAAAGATGACACTCGACGAACTCCGAGCCCTGCGGGCGGAGCAGAAAACAAAGCTTTCCCGGCGCAGTGTGAGAAATACGGATGTGGAAGTGATTGTGGGAATGGGAACCTGCGGTATCGCCGCGGGTGCCAAAGAGACTCTGGATGCATTTATCCGCGAGCTCGACGAAAACGGCATAAAAACTGTGAGAGTAACTCAAACCGGCTGTATGGGGCTTTGCTATGTCGAGCCGACTGTAGAGGTGGTAGTTCCGGGAATGCCGGACGTTATTTACGGCAGAGTTAATCCGGGAGTCGCCGGAAAAATAGTCAGAAAACATATCATGAATAAGACTTTGGTAAATGACCATATTTATGACCGTCCGGCTGCAGACATTGTAGATGAGGGGAGGGCTAACTGATGGCACCATTTACCCATTACATTCTTGTGTGTGGCGGTACAGCCTGTGAATCGTCAAAGTCAGACAAAATTTATAAAAACTTGCTGAATGAGTGCGAGCGGCAGGCCTGCAAGGAGAGTACCCAGATTGTAAAAACCGGCTGCTTCGGATTCTGTGAACAGGGTCCGATAGTCAAGGTGCTTCCGGAAGAATCTTTTTATGTGCATGTGCAGCCGGAGGATGCGGAAGAGATAATAGCCGAACACATCATCAAAGGCCGTGAAGTGAGCCGGCTGCTGTACGACAAGAGCAAGAGCAAGGTCAGGGCAAAAATAGAAGATATTGACTTTTATCAGAAGCAGTTCCGGGTGGTGCTGCGCAACTGCGGTGTAATCAATCCGGAAGATATCAATGAATACATTGCCCGTGACGGATATGCCGGTTTGGAGCGGGCACTGTTTGAGTTGTCTCCCGCCCAGGTGATCGAGGAATTGAAAAGCTCCGGTTTGCGGGGCCGCGGCGGGGCAGGTTTTCCTACCTGGCTGAAGTGGAACTTCACTAAACAGTTTGAAAATGATCAAAAATATGTGGTCTGTAATGCCGATGAGGGGGATCCCGGTGCCTACATGGACCGCAGCACCCTGGAAGGTGACCCGCACAGTATTCTCGAAGCGATGACCATCGGCGGCTATACGGTCGGAGCGAACTATGGTTACATCTATATCCGTGCCGAATACCCGCTGGCAATCCGGCGGTTAAAGATTGCGATGGAGCAGGCCCGCGCATACGGACTGCTGGGCCGCGACATATTAGGCAGCGGCTACGATTTCGAAATAGAGATAAGACTGGGTGCCGGAGCCTTTGTTTGTGGTGAGGAGACGGCGCTCATACGCTCGATTGAAGGCGAACGTGGAATGCCGATCCCGCGTCCCCCTTTTCCCGCAACTCACGGTGTGTTCGGTCAGCCGACGGTGCTGAACAATGTGGAAACCTGGGCCAACATTCCGGTAATTCTGCAAAAGGGAGGTGACTGGTTTGCCCAAATAGGCACCCCCGATTCAAAGGGAACCAAAGTTTTTGCTCTCACCGGAAAAATCAGAAACTCCGGGCTGGTGGAAGTTCCGATGGGAACCACCCTGCGGGAGATAGTGTACGATATCGGCGGCGGCATCGCCAATGGTAAGGAGTTCAAGGCGGTGCAGACCGGCGGACCCTCCGGTGGAGTAATAACCAAAGAACATCTCGATACTCCGATTGACTATGTACACCTGCAAAAGCTCGGTTCCATTATGGGATCCGGCGGGATGATCGTGATGGATGAGGATGACTGCATGGTAGATATTGCCAAGTTCTATCTCGGTTTTATCGTGGATGAGTCCTGCGGAAAGTGTGCGCCTTGCCGGGTAGGGGGGCGTACGCTGTACAATATTCTGGACCGCATTACCAAAGGCGAAGGAAAGCTCGAGGATATAGACAAAATAAAGTCGATCGGCCATGCAATGCAGAAGGCTTCGTTGTGCGGACTCGGCCAGACTGCCCCGAATCCGGTGCTATCCACCCTCAAGTACTTTTCCGACGAGTACAAATCGCATATCAAGGATCAGCGCTGTCCCTCCGGCAAGTGTAAGAGCCTTATTTCGTACCATATTCTGGCTGACAAGTGTATAGGCTGCGGACTATGCGCCCGGCGCTGTCCGGCAGGTGCTATCAGTGGAGATATTCGCCAGCTGCACACAATTGATCAGGATAAATGCATCAAGTGCGGTGAATGTTATAGCGTATGCAAGTTCGATGCCGTGTATGTGCGTTAGGCTATGCGGATAAGGAGTAAACAATTGAAACTAATCAATATAAAAATAAACGGCCAGCCGCTGCAGGTAGAAGCTGGTACCACGATTCTCAAGGCGGCTAAGAAACTGAATATCAACATCCCGAGTCTCTGTTTTCACTCCGACCTCCCAGCTTGGGCGGCCTGTGGGGTATGTGTGGTAAAGCTCGAGAACTCACCCAAAATGGTGCGGGCCTGTGCTACACCGGTCAGCGAGGGTATGAGCGTGATTACCCATGATCCCGAGCTGCATGAAATCAGGAAAACAGTGATCGAGCTGATACTCTCTACCCACCCGAACGACTGCCTCATGTGCGGCCGCAACGGAAACTGTGAACTGCAAACCCTGGCTGCTTCGTTCGGCATCAGAGAACAGCCTTATGAGATGCGGGTGCGGGATCTGCCTTTGGATAACTCAACTCCCTCCATCATTGTGGAACCTGAGAAGTGCATCAACTGCGGGCGCTGTGCCAATGTGTGTCAGGTGATGCAGGGGGTGTGGGCTCTCGAGTTTGTAAGCAGAGGTGAAAATGTAAGGATAGCCCCGGCCGGAGATGCGGCTTTGGCGGATAGTCCCTGTATTAAGTGCGGGCAGTGTTCGGCCCACTGTCCGGTGGGTGCCATCTATGAGAAGGACGAAACCGGCAAGCTTCTGGATGCGGTCCGTGATCCTTCGAAACATGTGGCAGTGCAGATCGCTCCTTC
>JAASTM010000070.1 GCA_021767325.1 Spirochaetales bacterium | reverse complement strand
CGTCAAAGTAGTACAAAACCGGGGCTTCGGGCCCCTGGTCATAGATATCGGCGGAACCCGCCTGATACTCGGCCGCAAGATGGCTGAAAGGTTGTGGGTCTCACGCATCTGAGATTAGGAGGATATGCATACATGCAGAGATTAAACGAATTAAAAGAAAACAGCCGCGCGAGAATCGTCGGCTTTGAGGAGGGCAGCGGTGCCTACCGCAGCAAGCTCTACGCCATGGGCCTGACCCAGGGCAGCACAATTACCGTCCGACGGGTTGCGCCGCTGGGAGACCCGGTAGAAGTAAGCGTGCGCGGGGCCAACGCTTCGCTGCGCAAAAAAGAGGCACAGGTAATCTACGTAGAGGAGGTGCAGTAATGCGCTCGGAAGCAGTAAAATCGGTCACCCGGCAGTTCACCGTTGCCCTGGCCGGCAATCCCAACAGCGGCAAGACGACCCTGTTCAACGGCCTGACCGGCGGAACCCAGAAAATCGGCAACTGGCCCGGCGTGACGGTGGAAAAGAAGGTCGGCTACATCGGCGAGCGGGCCGAGCGCCTGCAGGTAGTGGACCTGCCGGGCATCTACGCCTTTCACTCCTCCAGCGAGGACGAGCGCATCAGCCAGGAGTTTCTTCTGACCCAGAAACCGGAGCTGGTAGTCAACATCGTGGACGCCTCCAACCTCGAGCGCAACCTCTACCTCACCGTCCAGCTGATCGAAATGGGTATGCCGGTGGTAGTGCTGCTCAACATGGCCGACATCGCCGCCCAGGAGGGCATCAGCGTCGATGCCGCCGCCCTCGAGCAGGAGCTCGGCGTACCGGTCTACTCCATGACCGCCACCAACAGCGAGGACATCAAAAAGATCCGCACGGCCATCCTCTCCCACCGCAACGCAGCCCCCGCTGTCTCTGCCGCCTCCAAAATCACCTACCCCGCATCAATTCAGAGGATCATCGACCGCTGGACAGCCGAGTACCGCTCCCAAGACTTCGGGCCCTGGCTGGCGGTCAAAATCCTGGAAGGAAATGAATTTTTATTAAAAGATGCAATCAGGAGGGTGTCCTTCAACCCCGAAGAGCTTGATTCCGCGCAGGAGACGGTGCTTGCAGAGGACGGGATCGAGGCCGATGTGCTCATCGCCAATGCCCGCTACGACTATATTCAACAGGTAGCTGAAAAGAGCGTCCGCCGGCAGAAGGTCAGGCGCAGCATCAGCGCCCGCATCGACGACGTGGTGCTCAACCGCTTCCTCGGCATACCGGTCTTCCTCGGGGTGATGTACCTCTCCTTCTGGGTAGCGGTGAACGTCGGCTTTGCCTTTATCGACTTCTTCGACGTGCTGGCGGGAACCCTGTTTGTCGACGGGGTGTCGCACCTGCTGGGCCTGGCCAGTGCACCAACCTGGCTCACCACTATCCTGGCCGACGGGGTCGGGGCCGGTATACAGACGGTGGCCACCTTCATACCGGTGGTATTCTTCATGTTCCTGATGCTCAGCATCCTGGAAGACTCCGGCTACATGGCCAGGGCGGCCTTTGTGATGGACCGGGTCATGCAGTCCATCGGGCTGCCGGGCAAGGCCTTCGTCCCGATGATCGTCGGCTTCGGCTGTACCGTGCCGGCCATCCTCGGCGCCCGTACCCTGGAGAACAAGCGCGACCGTTTCCTGACCATCTTCATCACCCCCTTTATGAGCTGCAGCGCCCGCCTGCCGGTCTACGCCCTGTTCGGCGCGGCCTTCTTCGGCGCACAGGCCGGGGGCATCGTATTCTCCATCTACATGATCGGCATCCTGATGGCCATCGGCACCGGCTACCTGCTGCGCAAAACCGTCTTCAAGGGCGGCGACTCCACCTTCGTAATGGAGCTGCCCAAGTATCATCTGCCGACCCTTCGCAGCACCTTCGGCTCCGCCTGGATACGCCTGCGCTTCTTCATTAAGCGGGCCGGAAAGGCGATTCTGCTGGTTGTCCTGCTGCTGAGCATCTTCAACTCCCTGGGCACCGACGGCAGTTTCGGCAACGAGGACACCGAAGACTCTTTCCTCTCGGCGGTCGGCAAGTCGATTACCCCGGTCTTCCGTCCGATGGGCATCGAGGACGAGAACTGGCCGGCCACCGTAGGCCTGTTCACCGGCCTGTTTGCAAAAGAGGTAATCGTCGGCACTCTGAACTCGCTCTACGCTCAGGATGCCACAGCTGCAGACGTAGAGGCCGATTTTTCACTGCGGGAGGGCGTCGCCGAATCATTTACCGCCTTGAGAGACGGCCTGTCCGGCATATTCTCCGGTCTCTCGGCCACCATCGGGCTGGATATGATCGGACACGACGAAGCGCAGACGGCGGCCCTGGTGGAGGCGGAGGGCTCGGTCTTTACCGGTATGCGCTCGCAGTTCAACCCCTTCTCCGCCTATGCGTACTTGCTGTTCGTTCTGATCTATTTTCCCTGTGTGGCCGCCTTCGGCACCTCGATTCAGGAGATGGGCTGGAAGTACGGTTTGATGCAGGCGGCCTACCTGACCATCCTGGCCTGGAGCACCGCCACGCTGTTCTATCAACTTGCCTTTGCCCACAATCCGCTGCTGATTGCGGTGCCGCTGGTCATCATGACAGGGGTGGCAGTCGCGCTGTACTGGCTGGGGAAGCGGCCTACTGAAAGGCCGGCTGAAACGGGCTAAAGCTGCCGCTGCCGAGCACGATGTAGGCTGCATAGCGCAGGGGATCCTGGGTAAAGGAGTCCCCGGAAGCCAACGCAAAATGCACATGCACTTCGCCGAATAGAGTGTCGGCCGAAAGGCCGATGCTCCCGCCGGCAATCAAGTCGGGCTGCTCTCGTAGCAGTTCGGCTATTTTTTTGTCCCACACATTGCCGATATTCCCGCGAAAGGAGGCATACACCTTGTCCCCGACGCCGATGGGCAGCGAAAACAGGGGAACCCGCAGATCGGTTCCGGCGACGGCACTGTGCCGGCCGGCCAGCTCCTGGTCGTGCAGGCCGGGAAAGCTGCCGAAGCCGCCCAGAAACGAACGCCTGTAATCCGGGGCTCCGGAATCCAGATCGGAAGTCAGCCGGTAGCCCAAGCCCAGGGCCAGACCGGCGGGCAGGGGGAGGTAGTACTGCTGCCCGAAGGAGGCGGTGTTGTAGCGAAGGCCGCTGGCCGGCTGATAGCGGTACTGATACGCGGCAATGCTCTCCACTCCGCGCCGCGGAAAGGGATAGCGGTCGAAGGTGTCAACTACTCCCCGCAATGAAACACCGAGCTCAGCAGACTCGGCCTGCAGTCCGAGATTCCGCCCTTCACGCAGCTCCACATCTATCCATTCGGCGGTGCCGGCGGCGGTGAACTCCATCGAGTCGAAGAGCTGGGTCCGCAGTCCCAGCGAACCGCCGTATCTGCGGCGCAGATAATACGACTCGATTTTACGGTCGCGGTAGTACTGCATGGGCTCCGAAAACACATAGAGCGAGCCGACTGCCGAGAGTGTGGGTACCAGGGGCTGGCGGTATTCCGATCGGATGCTGGTGGTATCCGAGACGAACAGGTCGGTGCTCCACCGCGATCCTGTGCCGCTGAGATCCCGGAGAGTTACGCTGGAAAGCAGTACGAATTTGGGTCCCACACTGCTGAAGGGCTCCCCGCGGAAGGAATAGCCGGCCCGAAGCGTCGCAGTAGTCTCTTCCCGGGGTTCCAGCTGAAAGATCAGCTCATGCTCACCCTGCCGTTCGTGCAGGTGATAACTGACATACTCGTAGCCGCCCCGATTGTACAAGCCAGCCACCTGGCTCTGGATTGCCGAAACCGATGTTTGGCCGAGCAGCTCTTTGAGCAGTTCGGTCTGCTGCTGGGATGCCGGTTCGGCAGCCGAGTAGGAGATACGGCGGATATGAACCCTGCGGTCGGCACCCGGCGAGGCCGGCAAAGCGCCGTCCAGCACCTCGAGCGGCCCTTCGGCCGCCTGGTCGGCCGCCGCCGCCAACTGCGGCAGCACCGCCCGGGCGGCCCGCCGCCCCGCCTCTACCAGCTCCAGCGCCTGTTCAAAGCTGGCCTTGTTGTAGTCTGAAATTTCGGGGCTTATGACCAGATCGGCCTGCTGCAGATTCTCCTCCAGCCGGGGCCGGCGCAGTATATGGCTGGACTGGGTCAGCACCGCCGCGGCCGAATCGAGCTCCTCTTCTTCGTCGGCGAGGATGTTGAGGTTGACCGCAATAACGTAGTCGGCCCCCATTTCACGCACCGCATTCACCGGCAGCACATTCACCCAGCCCCCGTCGATCAGCAGGCGGCCGCGGTACTCCAGCGGAGTAAACACCCCCGGCACCGCCATACTGGCCCGGATGGCGCTCTTCAGGTCGCCATCGGCGAATACCACCTCTTCTCCGGTCATCAGGTCGGTAGCCACGATCCGCAGGGGCCGCATAAAGCGGTCGAAGGAGCCCGACACTGCATGGTGGCGCAGCAGCCGGTCGAGTAGCTCCAAGGCATTCTGCCCGGCCGACACCCCCGCCCCGAGTACATCATTGCCCTGGTACAGGCCCAGTTCCATCAGATAGGTTTTATCACTGCGCCGCTGCTCGTAGCTCATGAACCGGCGGGGCCGGCGGTCCATGAATACGCGGTTCCAGTCGGTCTCTCTGGCTATCTCGAGCATCTCCGGCCCGCTGTAGCCGGTGGCATACAGAGCCCCGACTATACTGCCCATACTGGTTCCCGACACATAATGCACCGGCACCCCGGCGGCTTCCAGCTCGAGGATGACCCCCAGATGGGCGAAACCCAGGGCGCCGCCGCCGGCCAGGGCCAGGCCGATCTTGCGGCCGCCCCCGTTGTCCTGCGCACCGGCGGCAGAGCATAGGCCTGCGAGTAGCAGTACTGCTGTAATCCGGCGTAGATCCATTGCGCCCCCTCTGCTACATGTATATTAGAAAGCCGGCCAGAGCGCAAGCTGCAGCCCACTGCCCGCCGGCCCCGTCCGTCTTGCCCGATGGCCACTGCGGCTTAGGGCATGACCATCGGCGGAAATGATTGAAATTTTTCCATATTATTTTGACTAATTTTGTAATGTTTATTATTTTGTATTTAGTTCAAATTAGAACTAGTGAAGGAGATATCATGGCCAGTCATTACGAGGGAAACCGGCGGGAAGTGGCGGCACTGGATGCGTTTATCGCTCTGAACCGGGCGGCTGATTCGGTACAGAGTGCCGCTTTTGAGAAGGCGCCGATTCCGGAAGAGATCAGTATGACCCAGTTCGAGGTTCTGGAGGCGCTGCTGCACCGGGAGCCCCTGACCCAGTCGGAGATCGGCCGGAAAATCCTGAAGACGAAGGGGAACATCAGCTATACCATCGACCGGCTGGTAAAGCGGGGGCTGGTGGTTCGAAAAGTGGGGGACGGCGACCGGCGCGAGCGGATCATTGAGCTGACGCCGGAGGGGCGCCGACTGATCGGCGATTACTTTCCCCATTTGGCCCGCGGTTTTGCGCTGGCGTCCCTGGATTTGAGCGAGTTCGAACTGGAACTGCTGGCCGGTTTGGCCAAGCGGCTCGGCCGCGGTGCGGCAGCTCAAGCGAAGGGCACACGGGAACCGGCCGTTTTCGACGGCACGGTTCATTCAGATAACTCATAGGAGGTTTGTTTTATGAAGGTTTTGGTCCTGTTTTATTCGACATACGGACACATGTTTCAGATGGCCAAGGCGGCGGCCGAAGGCGCCGGAAAGGCGGAAGGCAGCGAAGTAAAGATAATGCGGGTTCCGGAACTGCTCTCGGATGAGGTTCTGGAGCAGATGGGTGCCCTGGAGGCACAGAAACAGTTTGCCGATGTGCCGGTGGCCTCAGCGAAGGACCTCGAATGGGCCGACGCAATCATTTTCGGCATTCCTACCCGCTTCGGCAATATGATCGGCCAGATGCGGATGTTCTTAGATTCCACCGGCCCGCAGTGGGCCAGCGGGGCCCTGGTCGGCAAGGTCGGCAGTGTGATGAGCTCTACCGCCACCCAGCACGGCGGCCAGGAGTCGACCATCCTGACCAGTCAGGTAACCCTGCTGCACCACGGCATGGTGGTAGTCGGACTGCCCTACGCATTTCAGGGGCAAACCACAATAGATGAGATAAGCGGCGGCAGCCCCTATGGAGCCAGTACGATTACCGGCGGCGACGGCAGCCGTCTGCCGAGTGACAACGAACTGGAGGCGGCCCGTTACCAGGGCCGGCATGTCGCCGAGATAGCCGGAAAGCTGGCCGGCTGACCCTATAACCCAGTGTTCTCCCTTAAGGGCAGCGGCCCCGCCAGTTTTAGAGCCGCTGCCCGCTTTAGGGTGCAGGTGCATCGCTTGTGTGCCTTACTCTATTTTCAGCGCGTGTACCCTGCCCGTGATGCCCGGACCTGTGAGTGTGTGCTCCTGTGTATGTAGCCACCGCCCGGGCGGAGCGGGCTTTTTTTGCTCTTTGGTGCGGCTGCCGGGATCCATCCCCCCGGGCCCCATCCCCCCCCGAGCTGCAGGACACCCTAGCTGCCGGACGACGGCGGGGCCTCAGTCCCGGGTTAACCGAGCTACCCTGAGCCGGACGGCGGCGGGGTGCCGGGCCGGTGCGGCGGCAGATCATCTGCACATATAACCTCTATTCCGTTGCGTAGCAAAAGCTCGGCGGTCAGGCCGTTGCCTGGCCGAAATGTGCCGTTGAACTGCCCGTCGTACACATACCCGTAGCCGCAGGAGGGGCTGCGTGACTGCAGGATAGCCTGCTTCGCACCGATTACGCGGGCAATCTGCAGCGTTTTTTCCGCCCCGGCGGCGAACGCGCCGGTGAAGTCCCGACCGTCTCGGCTCATAACCCGTTTTTCCCCGTCGGCCCCCGCCACGATTTCGCAGGAGACCCGGGGCGTGGGCAGGCCGCCGAGTACTTCCGGGCAGACCGCAAGAGCCCGGCCCGCCGCTACCAGGCTGCGCACATATTCGTTTTTACTGTTCCCGCCGTCGTAGCGGCAGTTGATGCCCGCCAGGCAGGCGCTTACCAGAATCAAACCTCTGTATCTCCTTTTGTCGGCTGATTGCCCGAAGAACCCACCGGCAGCCGGATTATAAAACAGGCGCCTCTGCCGGGCTCGGATTCCACTTTCATCTCACCGCCATGGCCTTCGGCAATGATGAAATAGGAAACCGAGAGGCCGAGTCCCGTCCCCTTTCCGATTTCTTTTGTGGTATAGAAGGGTTCGAACAGATGCTTCTTCGTTTCTGCGGAGATGCCGTGCCCGTTGTCCTCTATCTCGATACGAACGAAACCGTCGCTGTGCTGTGCTCTGATGGTAAAACAGGGAGCCGGCTGCTCCCGCATTGCCTCGGCTCCGTTACGCAGCACATTAAAAATGACCTGCTGAATTTTCGGCGCCTCGCACATAACTTCGGGGATATCCGGGGCATACTCCCGCTTTATCTCGATATCCTTAAAGTTGTGCTCCTTTTTCAGCTGATAGTCATTCTTGGCCAGCTCCAGAGTCGTGTCCAAAAGCTCGGGAATGGAGGTGATAGACGGCTGTAGATTTCCCTTCCGCGCAAACGAAAGCATGTCTTTGACGATTTTGGATGCCCTTTTCCCCGACCCGATCACATTGTGCAGCATCTCCAGCACATCACGCTTCTCGAGATACTCCTGCAGCGCCTCGAATTCGATTCCCGCTTCGCGGGCAACCCGGTGGTTCACCGGCAGATTTCCGTCGAGCCGCTGCAGCACCACCGATGCGTTCTGGATAATACCGGCCAGGGGGTTGTTGATTTCATGTGCCATTCCAGCCGCCAGTCCACCCACCGAAACCATCTTCTCCGATTGAATCATGGTCTCTTCCAGGTGCACCTTTTCACTGACATCGTCAATCCGAATCACAGCCCCCTTTATCCCGTTGTCTACCAGAGGAAAGATTACCAGGTCCTCATACCTTGTAACTCCACCTTCTACATGGGGCTGCCGCAGTCTAGAAACTGGCTTACGACTGCGCATCGCCTCCTGCAAGCAGGGACCATACTCCTGGAAAGCCGGCAGGACCGCACTCAGCTCTTTGCCTTCAGCCTCTGCAGCGGAGAGTTTCGTCAGCTTTTCCGCCTGGCGGTTCCACTGCAGAATACAGCCGTTCTGGTCGACGGTAATCAAAATCGACGGCATCGAGTTGATGATGTTGGAAAGCAGGTTCCGCAGATCTTCTATTTCAGATGTGCGTACCCGCACTTGCCGCTGCAGCGACAAAGACCACAGGATGAACAGGACGGCGGCCGCCGACACGATTCCCATAATCCAGCGGATCCACAGCGGCACTCCTCTGGTGCCGGACTCACTCAGCCACTTCTGACGACTGGTATAGTAATATGAACTCTTATCGGCTTTGAGCAGACGCAGGTTGCGGTCAATCACCTCCAGATATCCCTCGGG
>JAASTM010000069.1 GCA_021767325.1 Spirochaetales bacterium | reverse complement strand
GCCAATGCTACTACATATCGCTATCCGGTCCGCTTTCAGCGGGTGCCCGGTTTTACGGTGAAGCGGATAATGGCTCACGATATGACAGTCGTGGATGAGTTGATCGAAGCGGCGGCCTCGCTTCAGGCTGAAGGGGTGCGGGCCATCACCGGGGATTGCGGGTTTATGGCCCTGTATCAGGACCAGATTGCATCAAATGTGGACGTGCCGGTCTTTCTATCCAGTCTGGCACAGATACCTTTCATGCGCACGATGCTGAAACCAGGCGGTCAGATCGGTATTGTGACTGCTAACTCGGAATCTCTGGATGATTCGGTTTTTAAAGGAATTGGAATCGCTCCCGGAGAAGACCTGGTTGTGCAGGGCATGGAGGCGAGTCCATCCTTCTACGCATCAATTTTCGAGGAGACTGGCCAAATCGATACTGAAGAAATTGAGCAAGAGGTAGTAGCCGCCACACGACAAATGATCGACGCGCATCCAAATATCACACTTTTACTGCTGGAATGTAGTCTCTTGCCCCCGTACGGTGCAGCTGTGCGGGAGGCAACCGGGTTGCCGGTGTTCGATTATGTGACCATGATCGACTATGTATATTCAGCAGTCGTAAAACAGAAGTTTTCAGGCTTTATGTAGCCGTTAACTTATACACCCAAAGAAGTTCTTTCATACATACTCACAAAAAGAATGACGAAGGAGGCATTATGCCGGTTTTTGATCAAGCAGAATACAAACAACGTGTACAAAAAACAAAAAAGGCCATGCAGGCCAAGGGAATCGATTTACTGATAGTCAGTCAGCCAGCCAACATGAATTACCTGACCGGGTACGACGGCTGGAGTTTCTATGTGCATCAATGTGTGCTGGTGTCACTCAATCAGGAAGAGCCGATGTGGCTCGGCCGCGGAATGGATGCCAACGGCGCAAGTATGACTACATTTCTCAGTGAAGATAATATTATGAGATACGCCGACCACTACGTGCATTCAACTGTTCGCCATCCAATGAACTTTGTCGCAGATGTAATCAAGGAAAAGGGCTGGGACAAAGGCACGATCGGCGTTGAGATGGATCAGTTCTATTTTACCCATCGCTCATATCTGGTGCTCGAAAAGGATTTACCCAATGCTAAATTTCTTGATGCCGATACGTTGGTGAACTGGGTAAGAGCTATCAAGTCGGATAAAGAGATCGAGTTTATGCTGCGGGCCGGCAAGATCGCAGAAAAAGTAATGGATGCAGCCATAGAGAATATTAACGTCGGCGTACGGGAGTGTGATGCTGCCTCTGAAATTGTAAAGGTTCAATACAAAGGTGTTGATGGGTATGCCGGCGATTATCCGGCTATCGTCCCGCTTATGATGGCTGGGGAAGCTACAAAAGCACCGCATCTGACCTGGTCGGAGCGAAAGTTTGAACGGGATGAGGCGGTACTGCTCGAGTTGAGCGGAGTTTATCGTCACTATCATACTCCGATAGCACGCACTATCTATCTCGGGAAGGAACCTCCCCAGTTGATGAAAGACACCGCTGAAGTGGTCATGGATGGCTTGCAGAAGACCCTCGATTTCGTAAAACCGGGAATTACCGCTGAAGAGGTAGAGGCGAAGTGGCGGGATGCAATTTCACATTCAACGGTAGTAAAAGAATCCCGCTTGGGCTATTCTATCGGCTTGAATTATCCTCCTGACTGGGGTGAACAAACTATCAGTCTGCGTCCGGACGATAAAACCGTACTCAAGAAGAATATGGCACTTCATCTTATACCTGGTATATGGTACGAGGATGTCGGTTTTGAGATCGACGCGAGTATTTACCTTACTGACGATGGAAATAAGAGTTTGTTTGACTATCCAATTAAGGTTTTTACCAAATAGGGGGAAGAATGTCTCGCCAGAGCCAAACCGAAGCAAAGCCCGGTCATATGCTTCCCGACCTGCATGCTGTGTTCGAAGCTCAAAAGCGCATTGAACAGGTAGTGTGGGAGACGCCCCTGATAGACTCCCCTGCAGTCGCCCGCGAAAGCGGGGCTGCGGAGGTCTTGTTGAAACTGGAATCCCTGCAGAATACCGGCGCCTTCAAGGTGCGCGGTGCTGCCAATAAGATTCTCGGCTTATCCGCAGAGGACCGGGCCCGGGGAGTAATTACCTTTTCAACCGGCAACCACGGAAAGGCCGTGTCATTCGTCTCCGGGCAGACCGGAATTAAAGCCGTGGTCTGCCTGTCGGAGCATGTGCCGGCCTACCGGGTGGAAAAAATCAGACAGCTCGGCGCGGAAGTCGAGGTGAAGGGTCACAGCCAGGACGAGGCGGAGGAGCATTACTACCAGCTTGTGGAATCGCGCGGCATGGTTCCGGTGGTGCCCTTTGATGATCCGGCGATTGTAGCCGGGCAGGGGACGATTGCCCTGGAGATGTTGAAAAAACGTCCTGACCTGGAGATGCTGCTGGTGCCGCTCTCCGGAGGCGGACTGCTGGCCGGTATCGCCATTGCTGCCAAGTCCGTCAACCCGGACATCACTGTGGTCGGGGTATCGATCGCCCAGTCGCCGGCAATGCTCGAGAGCATCAAAGCCGGCCATCCGGTTCCGGTGGAAGAGAAGGACACCCTGGCCGATTCACTGCTGGGTGGAATCGGAAAAGAGAACCACTACACCCTGCCGCTGGTACAGAAGTATGTGGATGAACATGTAGTAATTACCGAAGGGGAGATCGAGAAAGCGATGACGTATGCCTACATACAACACAGTCTGGTCATCGAAGGTGCTTCAGCGGTGGGAATCGCCGCCCTGCAGAGCGGTAAAGTGAACGCTGCCGGTAAAAAGGTTGCGGCTGTGATCAGCGGCAGCAGTGTCGACCCGTCCAAATATCTGCAAGTACTGCAAAAACACGTACGTTAGGAGGTGTGTATGGAACCGATATACATACTAAAAGAGGATGAATTAAAAAGCATAGTAAAACTCGATGAGAGTGTGATTAAAGCAATAGAAACCGGATTCAGCGAACTGCAGAAGGGCAATGCAACCGTACCGCCGATTATGATGATTCCGGTGCCGGAAAAGACCGGCGAAGTCGATGTAAAAAGTGCCTACATCAAAGGCATCAAGCGGCTGGCCATCAAGGTAGCCTCGGGCTTTTTCGAAAACAACAAGCTCGGTCTTCCTTCGGCCAGCGGTCAGATGTTGGTACTCAGCTCAGAGACCGGCTACCTGGACGGCGTACTCCTGGATAACGGATATCTGACTCAGGTACGGACCGGAGCCGCCGGTGCTGTGGCTGCCAAGTTTCTGGCCCCCGAAAAAGCGGAGAACGCCGGAGTGATAGGTTCGGGAACTCAGGCCCGCTACCAGATGCGGGCGCTGGCGCTGGTACGGAATATCAAAACCATCCGCATGTTTAGTCTCGATTCTGATGAGGTCCGCGATAAGTATGTGGAGGAGATGCGCGAAGAGCTGGGCATCGAGGTAATAAAAGCCGCTGACGCCGAAGAGGTTGTGCGCAAGAGCGATGTGGTAGTAACCACTACACCGGCGCGCAAGGGTTATATAAAGGCCGAGTGGCTGCACCCCGGTCTGCACATCACCGCCATGGGCAGCGACACCGAGGAGAAACAGGAGCTGGAATCGGCAGTGCTCGGAAAGGCCGACATTTTGGCCTGTGATTTGAAGAGCCAGGTGTTCCGGCTCGGTGAAACCCGTTCGGCAATTGAGGACGGCGTACTGACGGAAAACTCCCCTATCCGCGAGCTCGGCGAGATGATCAACGGTGTGCAACCAGGCCGGGAGAGCGACGAGCAGATCACCGTATGTGATCTGACCGGGGTAGGTGTCCAGGATACCATGATTGCCATCAAGGCCTACGACCTGGCGGTAGAAAAACAGATGGGAACCCAGATCCCGCGCTGATCCAGGAGGGGAAACGAATGGCAAAAAAACTGGTATTCTCAGAAGCGGAGTACAAACGCAGGGTCCGTAAGACCCAGGAGCGGATGGATCATCAGGGCATCGAGCTGCTGCTGGTCATGGATCCGGCTAATATGAATTATCTTACCGGCTATGACGGCTGGTCCTTCTATGTGCATCAGGGCGTGATTGTGTCCCTTAGCGATGAATGTCCCATGTGGTTTGGGCGTGAACAGGATTCCAACGGGGCACGTTTGACCACCTGGCTGCCCGACTCACACATACACGGATATCCGGATGAGTATGTGCAGTCGCGCTACATCCACACCATGCAGTATGTAGCCGGTCTGCTGCGGGACAGAGGGCTGGACAACAAGAGCCTGGGTCTCGAAATGGACGGGTACTGGTTCAACGCCAAGATGTTTGTCGAGTTGGATGAGCATCTGCCCAATGCAACCCTGATGGATGCCACCAACCTGGTGAACTGGGTAAAGACTGTAAAGAGCCCGCCGGAAATCGAATATATGCGGCAGGCATCACAGATCTGTAAAAACGTGATGCAGACGGCCATCGACAA
Organism: Spirochaetales bacterium; assembly: GCA_021767325.1. Next base: position 3,937 of record JAASTM010000069.1, on the reverse strand, counting down.
TATCGAAGTGGGGGCCTGGGAAAAGGACGTGACCGCACAGGTGGTAGCCGCGCAAATAGCCGGAACTGAAGAGTTCGGCGGCGATTCGCCGGCCATTTTTCCGATCATGCCCTCGGCCGAGCGCACCTCTACCGCCCACCTCACATTCGATCCGGACCGCAGCTACCAGCCGGGTGATGTTGTTCTCTTAGAGCTTGCGGGTGCGCGGTACCATTACCACGCCCCGCTCTCCCGAACCGTGTACCTCGGCGATCCGCCGGCGGATCTGCAGAAAGTGGCCGATGTGGTGGTGAAGGGACTCAACGATACGCTGAGCTTTATTCAGCCCGGAGTCACTGCCGAAGAGGTAGAAGAGCGCTGGCGCAGCAACTTGAAAGGGACCGGAGTGGAGAAGCCCTCGCGGGTCGGCTACTCGTATGGACTCAGTTTCGTGCCCGACTGGGGTGAGCATACCGTCAGCCTGCGGCCCGGCGATAAAACCGTTCTCGAGCCGGGGATGACCATCCACTTTATGCCGGGTATTTGGTTGGATACCTATGGGTTCGAAAACAGCGAACCATTTCTGGTAACTGAAAAAGGATGCGAGAAGTTTATTGATTTTCCCCAGAAATTATTTGTAAAATAACCGAGGCTGTAATAAGCGGCGTTTCTATAACAAGGAGTCAGTAATGAAGGTGTGTAAGTTTGGTGGAAGTTCGGTGGCGGAGGCAGCACAGATCCGCAAGGTTAAAGCGATTGTAGAGCAGGATCCGGAACGGCGGATAATAGTAGTTTCCGCACCGGGTAAGCGGCATAAAGAGGATGAAAAAATTACCGATCTACTCTACACCTGTCATGCCAAGGCCGCAAAAGGCGAGTCCATCGACGGCACCTTCGACATTATCCGGAGCCGCTTCCTCGAGATTGCCAAAGAGTTGCAGGTAAGCGGCTCACTTGAAGATTCGATTGATGAGGTCGAGGAGAAAATCAAATCCGGAGCATCGGCCGATTACGCGGCCAGCCGCGGTGAATACCTGAGTGGACTGTTGATAGCGCAGTTTCTCGGTGCCGAGTTTATTGATGCGGAAAAAGTGGTACGGCTTACCGATGACGGACGCGTGCATGAAGACTCATACCAGCTGGTAGCCCGGCATATGGCCGAGCGGGGCCTGTATGTACTTCCGGGTTTTTACGGGGCACAGCTGGATGGAACACTGAAGACATTCTCACGCGGCGGTTCGGATATCTCCGGGGCGATTGCCGCCCGGGGTGTACAAGCTGAGGTTTATGAGAACTGGACCGATGTATCCGGTATTCTGATGGCTGATCCCCGGGTCGTGGACAATCCTAAGCCGATCGAAGAGATCACCTACCGGGAAATCCGCGAAATGGCTTCGGTGGGCGCCAATGTCTTCCATGAAGAGGCTATCGCCCCGGTAAAATCTTTGGGGATCCCCATCAATGTGAAAAACACTAACGCACCTGAAGATAAGGGAACCTTCATACTGGCCGAGCGTGATACGGCAAAATCGGCCATCGTTGGTGTATCCGGTAAAAAGCCGTACCGGAAACTGCTCATCGAAAAGTTCATGCTCAATCGTCACCCTGAGTTTCCCTTTCAAGTGCAGGAAACTCTGAAAAAGATTGGCATTGCAGTAGATTTTGAACTAAAGGGGTTCGATACGCTGGCTCTGTTTGTCGGTTCGGCGGCTGATGCTGACTGGGACAGTCTGAAGTCAACAGTTGTCGATAACCTGAATGCCGACAGTTGCAGCCTGGGGGATGAGCTCGCGGTGATCGGGGTCGTCGGAGAGGGGCTGGCAGCCCATGGACAGGTGGTCGGGATGGTGTTGGAAACCCTGAAGCAGAACTCCATTTCGGTGGAAGCCCTGAACTACGGCGGTTCTCCGGTTACCCTGCTGGTGGCTGTTCCGCTCGAGAATTACACACAGGCGCTAAGAACGCTTGCCAAAGGTGTTGAGTCGCTTTAAGCGGGCCGTGTCGCATTACGCAGCCCGCTTTTTATCGCTGCTTATTCCGGAACGGCAACCTGCTCGAGGCGGGTCATGAACTGGCGCTGAAGCGAGGCGTGGATGACGAATCGTAGATGTTCCTTGGTTTCCTCTTCCATGTTTTTATCGAAGAGGAGCACATGGAGAACCCTGTTGTCGGGTAGCCTTCGTTTGATGGTGACTGTGCCTGATAAGCCGTCAATGGAATAACCCAAGTCGATCGTGATGTTTTGCAGCTTGCTGCGCAGAGACAGGGGATGTTCGTCTTCGAGGGTGAATGAGAGCCCGGCAGAGCTGACATCGTGCAGGGTCCCCTTGTACAGTTTCTCTTTTCGATAAAAAGTAGCCCGTGTAAGCTGTTCACTGTTCGACCCGAAGCGCACATATTTCCGCTGTCCCTGTGCCTGAAGGTTGTTCAAAATGGAATCGAGGTGGACTTTGAACTCATCTACCGTATTCTCTATTTCGATGACAGAACAGTTTTCAATTTGATTCATGTGTTTCTCGGCCCACTTCTGTTTTTCCGCATCATGTGTGAGGAGAAACAGATCGATGGAACGGTTCGAACTCTGACGACAAAAATCCCGTACGGCGTAAATTAACTTCTGATCCTTTGCAACTCCATCCAGATTCAGAAAAATAATTGCCCCATTATATTGGAAAATGAGCGGAAGCCCACGTTTGTAGTCTGAGAGAGTATACACCTCATACTCTTCACGGATTATATGCTGTACTATGCTCTGATGAAAATTTCCCTGGGGAAAAAGGTAAAAGATCTTTCTTCCAGCCGGAAAAAGCGGCATCTCCATCTGTTCTCTCCTATGTGAGTCTCAATGCCCCAAGTATACTTCTTTTTAAGCTAACTTTCAAATAGAATGAAATCTCCATTAACATCTTTTTTCCTAATTTTTTCGAGGTGATGTTCTTCAATATCCTCCACTTTCTTCAAAACGGTATGTGAGAGTTTCTTCAAATACACATTACCAGAAACCGGATCGAAGATAACCTTTCTGGCAATGTCGGATTCGATATCCTGGGCATCAATCGGGATTTCTTCGGTTTCCAGGAATTTAAGGGCGAACTGAGCATTATTGGTTCCAACCTTATTCGTAGAGTTGAGTACATTCCCTCCGCCGAAGACTTTAGCCCGCAAATTTGGACGGTATGCTCCCTGTTTAATCATTTCATTGATAAGGAGTTCCATTGCATATAAGCCGTACCGTCCGCTTGGATCGGATGGCTTGAAACCGCTGAAGGTTCCGGGGAGCATGTAGTGATTCAACCCTCCGATTTTGTGAACCGCATCATGCAGGGCTACCGCCACACATGAGCCCAGAACTGTTGATATATAGATATCCCGGTTCGAAACATAGTATTCCCCGGGATGAATAGTGACAATTTCTTTTTGAAAAGAATAGTTGAAGTGGGTGTACATGATACTGAAGTATAGGTATCAGCCGGCTCGAATGCAATAAGCACGGAACAATTACATGGGGGCAAAAAAAAACTGCCGGGGTTGTTCCCCGGCAGCTGTCGTATCTGTGTTATTGTTGCTTGCGCTGTTCGCGCCCGATGGCAAGTTCGGTTTCCACATCGAAGAACACAGCCTTTTCGAAGTGCGGGAAGAGATAAATCTCGTTGCCGACTTCGAGTTTGACGTTAGGACCGACTCTTGCGATCATTGAGTGTTTGCTGGTATTCACATAGACGTGGATTTCAGCACCGAGCGGCTCGATAACGCCGACGCTGGCTTTGATGGTTTTTCCCTTCTCTTCCTTATCCATGTGGTCGAGGTCTTCAGGACGGATACCGAACACGACCTGCTTGCCGACGTAATCCTTGAGTACTTCGGCCTGTTCCTTGGGCAGTTCCATCTTGAAGTCGCCTTCGTCGATGAGTACTTTGCCGCCCTCTTCAGTTACATTCACGGTCATGAAGTTCATGGG
>JAASTM010000068.1 GCA_021767325.1 Spirochaetales bacterium | reverse complement strand
GATGATAATGTTCTGGGTAATCACCGGAAATGCAATCAAAAACGAGCTGAAGACCGGCACGGTGCCGGTCTTGAACCACAGGAGGGCTATCAGAATGACCGACATGATCGGGGTGGTGCGGATAACCGCAATCAGCGGTTTGAACAAGGCATGCAGCGGCAGATACACCCCGGCGGCTATTCCGACCACTGTCCCTACTGTTAGAGAGATAAAAAAGCCCAGGACTCCCCTGACTACTGTCAGCCACACGGAGACCCAGAAATCCCCGCTCCGGGCCAGATCGAGCAGCTCGAGGGCCACCTTAGGTGGGGCCGGCAGGATTATAGATGCGTCAATAAGAACCGCAGCCATCCACCACATCCCCAGCAGTATGGCCACTGCCAGGATGGATATGAGGTGAATGCGCTGCGATCTGTACCAGGGGGCCGGTTTCAAAAGCTGAACCTTTTACTGGGCCGCACTAGTTCGAAAGATAAAAGCCGTCATCCGGCAGCTGTCCGCCTACGGAGGCGGGATTGAAGTCCAGCAGGACCTCTAAGAAATTCTCCATAATCGGTCGTGCTTCGGTCGAATGGATGAATTTGAGATTACAGTTCGGAATGGCAGGTTTCGCCAGAGCAGCCGGCATCACATCGTATTTACCGATCAGTTCGGCTGCGTCGGCCGGGTTGCCGTTTACCCACTCGATCGAGTCGGCATAGGCCGCCAGAAAGCGCTCGACCAGCTCCGGCCGCTCCTCGGCCAACTGCGGCTTCACGACCACTACCGTAATCGGGTAAGTAGAATCGCTGCCGCGCAGTTCTTGCCAGGTGGTCTGAAAATCGAGTACTTTGCGAACCTGGTCGGTTTTGGCCCCCACCATGGTCACGAAGGGTTCGGGGAGCACGGCGGTATCGATTTTGCCCGATATCAGCAGCTGCGCCAGCTGCGGGCCGCTACTAACGGAAAAATTGATATTTACATCCTCATCCGGATCGAGGCCGTGCTGGGTCAACAAGTAGCGAAACAGGTAATCCGGAGTGGCGCCTTTGCCGAGCGAATGGACCTCTTTACCCTCCAGATCTTCCCAGCTCTGCACTTCAGGGTCGCGGCTGAGTACATGCAGCACTCCCATACCAACCACACCGCCCAGCTTGTAGCCCGGTCCGGCGGTGTACATTTTGGCCGCCATATTGGCCGGCAGCACCGCAAAATCCACCTCTCCCCCGGCAATTCTGGCAATCATCGCCTTGGGCGAAGGCAACACTTTGAACTCCGAATCGGCATTCGGGCCCAAATCGGGTTTGTCCTCGAACAGCTTGATCATACCGAAACCGGAGGGCCCCTTCAGGGAAGCGGCCTGTACGGTGATAGGTTCCACCGTCTCGGTTTCCTCTACTTCCTGCATACCGCGTGCTGTCAGATGCAGTACGGCACCTGTGGACAGCAGCGCTGCAATCAGGACGATAGTGACACAACGTCTCATACGTCCTCCTTTACTTAACAGTTATTCGGAAATATCTTTTCTTGCCCGCCCGCAGCAGCAGCTCCTTGTCGACCAGCTCGGAGGAGTCGATGCTCTCTTCGATATCCTCCACCTTGCGGTCGTTGATGCGGGCTCCGCCCTGGCCAACCAATCGGCGGGCCTCGCTCTTCGAGGCGCACAAGCTGGTACGGGCAAACAGATCCAATACGTTGATACCGGCATCCAGTTCGGAGGCCTCGACCTCCAGGGCCGGGATAGCATCGCGATCGGCGGAACCGCCGGAAGAGAAGGCGGCCTTCGAGGCTTCCAGGGCCTTATTGGCCTCCTCCTCGCCGTGAATAATTTTGGTCTGTTCCCAGGCCAGCCGCTCCTTGGCTTTGTTGATCTCCCGGTCCTTCAGCTTGGCCAGCTCTGCGATCTCGTCCATCGGCAGGAAAGTGAACATCTTCAGGAAGCGGACCACGTCCGCATCGTTCACATTGCGCCAATACTGGAAGAACTCGTAAGGCGAACAGAGCTCCGGATCGAGGAAGATGGCCCCCCGTTCGGATTTACCCATCTTCTTCCCGTCGGCCCGGGTAATAAGCGGGAAGGTAAGTCCGAAAGCCTCCTCGCCGTCCATTCGGCGGATCAGCTCTACCCCGCTGACGATATTGCCCCACTGATCGTCTCCGCCTACCTGCAGCTTACAACCGTACTCCCGGTTGAGCATAAGGAAGTCATACGACTGCAGGAGCATGTAGTTGAACTCGATAAACGAGAGGCCCCGCTCGAGGCGCTGCTTGTAGGCCTCGAAGGTCAACATACGGTTAACCGAGAAATGGCGGCCGATGTCCCGCAGGAACTCGATATAATTGAGTCCGCCGAGCCAGTCGTAGTTGTTTACCACCAGGCCGCGGCCTTCGGAGAAGTCCAGCAGCTTCGAAGCGCCCCATTTAATCGCCTTTTCGTTCTCCCGGATTTCTTCTAGGCTGATGATCTTACGCATTTCGGTCTTTCCGGAGGGGTCGCCGATTAGACCGGTTCCGCCGCCGACCACTAAGATCGGACGGTGGCCGTGTTTCTGCAGGTGCGCCATGGCGTAGAAGGGCACCATATGTCCGATATGCAAGCTGCGGGCGGTCGGGTCTACTCCGACGTAGAAGCTGACGCGCTCGCTGCTCATTACCTCTTCTAAACGCTCAATATCGGTACACTGTTGTAAGAAGCCGCGTTCCTGTATGTCTGCCAGTCCTGATGCCATGCTTAATCTCTCCTGTAGTTCTTTATCTCTTCGCGAATTTTCTGGGCGATCTCCGCCACCGGTATGCGCTCCTGCTCCATGGAGTCGCGGTAGCGGATGGTGACGGTGTTGTCTTCCTTGGTGTCGTAGTCGACAGTGATGCAGAAGGGGGTTCCAACCTCATCCTGCCGGCGATAGCGGCGTCCGATCGCCCCGCTCTGGTCATAGAAGGTGGAGAAATCCTCCCGCAGCTCCTTTTCAATGCTCTTGGCCAGGTCGGCAATGCCGTCCTTCTTTACCAGCGGCAAAACCGCTACAGTGACCGGTGCCACCAGCGGATGGAAGTGCATCACCGTCCGGGTATCCCCGCCCTCCAGCTGCTGTTCCTCGTAGGCATCCGAGAGCACCATCAGGACCGAACGGGTCAGTCCGGCCGAGGTCTCGATGACATAGGGCACGTAGCGTTCGCGGGTCTGATCGTCCAGGTAGGTCAGGTCCTTCTTCGAATACTCTGCGTGGCGACCAAGGTCGAAGTCGGTGCGGGAGTGGATTCCCTCCAGCTCCTGCCAGCCCATCGGAAAGTAGAACTCGATATCGAAGGCGTCCTTGGCGTAGTGGGCCAGCTCGTCCGGCCCGTGCTGGTGAAAACGCAGCTTGTCTTTGCGGATACCCAGCTTTTCATAGTAGTTAATGCGCTCGTTTTTCCAGTACTCGAACCACTCCTGGTCGTCCCCCGGTTTCACGAAGAACTGCATCTCCATCTGTTCGAACTCCAGGGTTCGGAAAATGAAGTTCTTGGTGGTAATCTCGTTGCGGAAAGCCTTGCCAACTTGGGCGATCCCGAAGGGCACCTTAACCCGACTGGTCTGCACGACGTTCTTGAAGTTCACAAAGATACCCTGGGCGGTCTCCGGCCGCAGGTAGACGATGTTGTCCTCGCTGCGCACCGCCCCCATATAGGTGGAGAACATCAGGTTGAAGTCGCGCGGCTCGGTGAACTCGCCCTTCACACCGCAAGTCGGACAGGCGGCCTCCATGTCGATCTGGTCGGCCCTGAAACGGGACTTGCAGTTCTTACAGTCGACCAGAGGGTCGGAAAAATTGTCCACGTGGCCGGAGGCCTCCCAGGTGCGCGGGTGCATCATGATGGCCGCATCGAGGCCTACGATGTTGTCGTGCAGCTGGGTCATCTCCTTCCACCAGAACTGCTCGATGTTGTTCTTCAACTCTACTCCGAGCGGACCGTAATCCCAGGCACCGGTTAAGCCGCCGTAGATCTCGCTGGATTGATACACGAAACCTCTACGCTTACACAGCGAAACCAGTTTTTCCATTGTTACATCTGTTGTTACCTCTGCCATTATGAAACCTCGCTTTTCAATAGGGATAGTGCACGGTCGATTCGCTCAAGGGTTTTCTCTATTCCGAGCAGGCGTATCGATCCAAATAGGGGCGGAGATGTCCGGCTACCGGTAATGGCAACTCGTACCGGCATGAGCATCGCCCCCAGCTTTACTTCGAGCTCTTCGGCTTTTTCGCGCAGCAGCTCCTCTGTGCGCTCCTCGCCGACCGATTCAAACTCTGCCATCAAACTGCGGTCCGCTTCCAGAATCTCGATAGTTTTGGCGGCATCGAGCTTCTTCGGGATGAGGTCCGCCACATCGTACCCATCGATCTCCTGAAACAGGAAGCGGGAGAGGGGAACGATGTCCGGCAGGAAGTGCAGCCGCTCCTTCATCAGCGGCATCATCTCCCGCAGCATCTTTGATTCAGTATCGGTGGGCGGGTCGGCGACAATATTCTCCTTCTGCAGATACGGCAGCAGGAGTTCGATCAGCTCTTCATCCGATTTTTCGCGGATGTACTGGCCGTTGAACCATTCCAGCTTTTTATAGTCGAAGACCGCCGGGGCCTTGTTGAGCTTTTCCAGCACAAACAGCTCCTCCAGCTCGCGCTTGGTAAAGAACTCGCGCTTGTCGTCGTACGACCATCCCAGCAGGGAGATGTAGTTGATCAGCGCTTCGGGCAGATAGCCCTGTCGGCGGAACTCGATAACCGAGGTGGCGCCGTGGCGCTTGGAGAGTTTCTGGCCGTCCTTGCCCATGACCATGGGCAGGTGGCAGTACTGCGGGGGCTGCCAGCCGAAGGCTTCATACAGCAGAATGTGCAGCGGACCGGAAGGAATCCACTCCTGCGCCCGCATGATGTGCGTGATGGCCATCAGATGATCGTCCACCACGTTGGCCAGATGATAGGTCGGGAAACCGTCCGATTTCAGCAGTACCGGATCGGGGGGAATATCCTTGTTTTTCTTCTTCATCTCTCCGAGCAGGATGTCCTGAAACACGGTGGTACCTTCCAGCGGCACTTTGAAGCGGATAACCGGCTGGATACCCTGCCGGCGGTACTCATCCCGCTGCTCTTCGGTGAGGTCGCGGCAGTGCCGGTCGTAACCCTGCCCTTTCTTCTCTTGTTTCTGCTGCTCCCGCAGTGCGTCCAGGCGCTCGGCGCTGCAGTAGCAGTAGTAGGCGTGGCCGCTCTCGACCAGCTGTTCGGCGTATTTTTTATAGAGATCGAAGCGCTCGGACTGCACGTAGGGTCCGTAGCCGCCGTCTTTATCGGGGCCCTCGTCCCAGCCGATGCCGAGCCATTCGAAGGTGTCGTACAGATCCTGCAGCGCTTCATCGTGATAACGCTCGCGATCGGTATCTTCTACCCGTAGAATAAAGGTGCCGCCCTGTGACCGGGCGAAAAAGTAGTTGAAAAGGGCCGTACGCACACCGCCGATGTGCTGCAGACCGGTAGGAGAAGGTGCATACCGTACACGTACACTCATATATCAAACCTCTTGCTGTGGTAATCACGCAATTATACGCTTGCAGAAAAACAGGGTCAAGGAAGGGGGTCTTGTGTGCCGGGTTTTGTAGCGGGAATACTTATTCCTTGGGAGAATTTTCCTCCGAATCGGCGGTACTGTCGCCCGGTGTTGTCTCCGCAGCGGGGCCGGAGTTTTCGGCCTGGGTCCCAGCAGTCGAACCGCCGCCGGTCGGCTGTGAAAACAGCCAGTTGATTGCATCCTGAATGAGCGGTGTCATTACTACGATCGCGATATTGTCCTTGCGCTTGTCCACTGCCCGGCGCAGCTGTTCGGCACTGAGCCGCTTTTGCAGTTCTCCACGCTGGCGTTCCACTCGGCCGAGCACCTCGTCATCGAGGGTTTTGAAGGGATCGAGAGTGTATAAGACCAGTACCTTCAGCACCGGTTCGCGCACTTCATTCGATAAAGCGAGCAGTTCCTCCCGCCCTTCCGAGTGTTCATGCTGCATAAGGGCGCCAAAGGCATACAGAAAGCGGATCCACTGTTGATGCGGAACCTTTTCTGCTTTAAACTTATAGAAGAATTTGACCATATCGGCATGATTTTTATGCAGGACTTTGGGCATCCCGAATTCCAGGGCAAACTTTCTCACCAGACGCGGACGCTTTTCCCGGAGATATGCCTCGAGGGGTTCGATTTTGCTTACATTACCGGTGACAAAATAGGCATGAATAAGCGCCCGGACATATGCAGAGCGGGTTTTTCCCTTCTGCATCACTTCGTCCTCCAGGAAACGAAGCAATTCGGCCCAGTTTTCCGCCTCTAGCAGGGTGAAAAGCCGCCAGTTCATGAAAAAGTAGCCGTCGATTGCTATTATTATCAGTAAGAATATCGCCGGCAGGTACCAGGAGGCGGCCCAGAAGTTGCGGGAGTACTCGGCACCCAGCATCATAAACGGCATAAATATCACAACTGCAAAGGATAAGAGGATGAGCAGATTGAAAAGTAGAAAAATTAACTTAAATTTCACGCTTTTTTCTCCTATAATATATAAGAGAGAGTGTACTTTATACAATTTAAGGGGTCAACGGTCACTTTTATGAAAAAGGTTTCAGTAAGCCAACTGCAGGTAAACACCTACATCGATGCACCGGTCTATCTCGATGAAAAATACATTCTGCTGTCACCCGAAACCCCGATCACCGAAGAACTGGTCGAGCGCCTGAAAAAGTGGAACTATGAGCAAGTGTATACCGACGGGCTTCCCTCCGGGGCTCCGCCCAGCTCCGGTTCGGCCGGAACGGGAGAATCACTGCTTGATCAGGATATCAAGGACCACGAAGCCGAAAAGCAGGCCACCGATTTCTTCAATGAAATGGTAAAAATGATGGACGATATCTTCCGCCATTTTTTGGAGAAAGGGCTTATTTATCATGACAGCGTTATTGATGTAGCCAAACGGATCATGGAGGAGCTGAAGCACAACAAACGGTTTCTCCTCAGCGTGTACATCCCCGAACGCGAGGATGTAAACTATGTAGTCCCGCATGCAGTGAAAACTGCGGTATTCGCTCTGGCGGTGGCCGATTTTCTCAAGCTTCCGCCGCACAAGCAGATAGACCTCGGCACGGCGGCATTGTTGCATGAAATCGGCATGCTGCGGATTCCTCCGGAAGTATATCAGCATGACCGCCAACTGACCGATAAGGAACGCCAAACCATAGTTGCCCACCCGGTAATCAGCTATAAAATCTTAAAAGAGGCCGATTTTCCTCCGGCCGTCTGTATTGCCGTTCTGGAGCATCATGAATATGTAAACGGCACCGGATACCCCCGCAAGCTGAGCGGTGACGACATCTCACTCTACGGTAAAATCGTGGGGGTTGCCTCCGCCTATGCCGCGGCTACCTCGAAAAGGCCGTTTCGCGAGGGCCAGGACGGGCATACCAGCATTATGGATCTTGTGCGAGAGATGGGAAAACGGTATGATGAGCGCATTCTACGGGCTTTAGTCTTCACGCTCTCGGTGTATCCCATTGGAACCTATGTGCTCATGTCCAATGGTGCCCGGGGGGTAATTGTAAAAACCGATCCGAAAGAGCCGAAACATCCGCTGGTTCGTTTGCTGGTAAATGAGAATAATACCCCGTACAGAGACCGTCCGATAATTCAGCCAAAAGAGAACGATGAGGTTATTATCGAGCGTCCACTCACTAAGAGCGAAACAAAATCGCTGAAACAATACATACAGCAATAACCGCATTTCTTATGCTGTCAAAGTCAGAAAGGAAGCGATGCGCACTATGAGAGCAACTACAGTGAATCGTAAAATTGAACAACTGCTCCTTTCTCTGCATACCGAGTCGGCCGGTTCACCCGGCTACCGTACTGCAGTCGAAGAGCTCAAAACCCTTATTAGCGCCCCGCATCTCTACCGGAATGAAACCCAGTTTCAGCTTCCCGAAGAGATAGCGAAGGAATCAATAATCGTATCGGATGCCCTCGAGTCGGTTACCAACGGCATGTACAATCCAGAAATTCTGAACCGTCTGCAGGAGATAGACAGCGCTTCGCCTTTTTATCCATGGAGAAGCGCAGTAATGGCCATTCTGGCTTTTTATCAGTCTGACCGGGACAATATGTTGCAACTGCTGGAACAGATACCCGACTCAACCCCTCCGGCCGGCCTCAAACCGGTCCTGTTGAACCTCAGCCGGATCGATACTGACACACAACTCGGTGCGGCCGCCAAGCGGCTTGTAGATGAAGTCCGGGAAGACCGGGTATTTCTGTTGAGTGCGATTGAACAGCTCGAAGAGTACCTGGAGTCCTGCATAGAGGAGGCTTTCAGTGAAACCGCTATGCTGCTGGTACAGGACCTGCTTTCATCGTATCCGCAGGCGGCCCGCCGGCTGGCCCTGTGGAGCATGCACACGGCGGCCGAGCAGGAGTTCGATCTGAGTTTCTACCTGAGCCGGTTC
>JAASTM010000067.1 GCA_021767325.1 Spirochaetales bacterium | reverse complement strand
GATGACTGGTTTCGAGCACCCGATAGGCTCTGCTCGATTCTGCGATTGTCACACCGTTGAATACCACTTTCAGTTTTTTCGGGCTCGATTCGAGACGGGGTGGGCGGGGATAGTCCCACACCGATTCCTGTCCGGGGCCTGGTGCTGGCTTTTTCATACCTCATCTCCTTACTTCATGCAAAAAAGCTATGCTTTACATTACAAAATTAGTAATTTAATTATGTTATGAAAAGAAAAATCATCATAGGTGTTATGACTGTGCTGCTTATCTCTACGGGGGCGCTTATGGCAGATGAACTGGTACTCGATGATTTCGCCGATGCTGACGGAATTTCCCTAGTGGGCACCCAGTGGCAGGGCTTTACCGATCGTGTGATGGGTGGAAAATCTGATATAAGGGCCCGCCTCCGCAGCGATGAGAGAGTTTATCTGCGGATGGAAGGTGAAGTGTCTCTCGATAACAACGGCGGATTTATTCAGGTCCGTCTCCCGCTTGCTCCGGGCAACGGGAGTTTCGATGCATCACGCTACAGTGGAATAAAGGTGAGGTACAGAGCCTTCCGCAGCGGCAGCTACTATCTACATTTGCGAACGCGACAGACCCGGCTGCCTTGGGCCCACTTTGCCGCCGCTCTGCCAGAATCTTCCGGATGGACTGAGGCGCGAATCCCCTTTGACTCTTTTGAGAGTGAACTCACCCTGTTGAGACGACCGAATACCAGTGCACTTACGAGTATTGCGCTGGTGGCCGCAAAGCAGGAATTCAGCGCCGGTGTAGACCTCGGATATATCGGATTGTATTGATTCTTTCCAGCTGAGCGCCTATAGTCAGCGGAAATCAATCTGACTGATACCGAGGTTTCTTATGAACTCAACCCCGCTGTCTCATATTTGATTGATGCGGACAGAAGTCTCTCGGCGCAAGAGGCCATCGATGTTCTGACCGGGCTTTACAACCGCAAGGAACTGAATTGTCGTATGAGAGAGATCGATCCGTATCTGGTGCGAATGGGCGGCGGGAGCGGTGAGTACGTTGTTTAGGCGGCGTAGGTCGATTTGGACAATTTTAAGTATTATATGTTACCTATGATCACCGTTTCCATCGGCCTGACGTCGTCGGGCTATCAGCCGGGGGTCAAACTCGATGAGCTCATTGAGAGCGCAGATGCAGCACTGCTGAAGGCCAAAGCAGGCGGTAAAAACCGGATTTCATTTCATTAGAATTCTCTCATTACAGGACTCAAACTAAGTTCGTTAAAATTTTTATTTATATCAATAAATCTATTCTCTGTAGCTGTTTACCTATACATTACTAAAAAAGTAATAAAAATTTGACCTGATTTTTCTAAATACATTGCTTTATTCCAAAAGTGGGAGTAGCATTATTAATAAAGAATGTCTTTCATTAACAGGAGGAATTGTATGAAACGTCTTCTGATCCTTGTTCTTCTTATTTCAATCGCATGCACAGGGGTATTGGCTGCCCAGGAAAACAACAGCGGGCTCGAGCCGCTGATGGCACCCGGAGATCTGGCCGTATCTGCCGGACTCGGATACGGATTCTTCTGGGGGGCAATCGATGTGTCCGGCGGCGTCGAGCTGATTCTGTCGCGGTACGACCTCGGTGGTGAGCTGCCGTTGACCTTCGGTGTGGCCGGTAAAGTGAATTACTACCGGTTGGACAATGATAACTGGTGGGGTGATTACAAGGAGACCTACTTCGGCGGCGGCGGATTCGGAACCGTTCATCTAGGACTGAAAGAGCTGAACCTGGATGAGAATATGCAGTGGCTGGCAAATGTTGATACGTATGTCGGTCTGGGACTCGGCTTCTACAGTTACACGAATGAATATCTCGACGATTATTATAGTGGTGATTATGACAAGTTCGAAATAGGACTCCGCTCAACTGCTGGTGTGAACTATTTTCTCACGCCGAATGTAGCGATCAATTTTGAAGGCGGTTATTACGGCGGATGGGGCGGAGGCGGTCTCATCGGTGTGTTGGTAAAGCTATAGTTCCACTCTACCTGATTTCACAGTCTATTCCGGCCTCTGTGGCCAGTGAGCGCATTGTCTGCAGCTGGTCCTCATCAGGGGCCGGCTGTTCGGCATAGGCCGGGTCGAGGGTCTCTCCCCGGCGAAAAGGGGTAAGGATATAGCGCACGGCTCCCTGCAGTAGCGGCAGCATCTCGCGCAGTTCCTCCACCCCGACAATTCCCGGCACCACCGTAGTTCGAATCTCATAGGGGATACCGGCGGTTTTTAGATATTTCAAGGATGCACGGAGTCTTGCGGCAGTGCTTATCTGACCGGACGACGGCCAGGCGAGCAGGCTGTAGTACTTCTCCGGCGCGGTTTTCAAATCCATCGCGACATACTCCACTTCGACCTGGGACAAGCGTTCGGGATAGGTTCCGTTGGTGTCCAGCTTTACTTTAAGGCCGTGCCGGTGGATCATGTCGATGAGATGGTCCAGATTTTCATGGATCAGTGGTTCTCCGCCGGTGATGCAGACCCCTCCTAGCACATTGGACCGTAGGCCCAGAAAGTGGTCCAGCTCCTCGAGTGAAATAAGGTCCGCGGGATACGGGGGTGATACCAGTGTCGGATTGTGGCAGTAGGGGCAGCGCAGGTTGCAGCCAGGGGTAAACACCGTGGCCGCGACCTCGCCCGGAAAGTCCAGCAAGGTGGTTTTCTGCAGGCCGACCTGTGTCAGCGCCATCACGCCTCGAATAGTGCGCGCAGTTCGGCCACCGAGAAGGTTCGGGCGGTTTCATTGCCATCCGCATCAAAGACCACTACTGTCGGCGCGGCCATAATTTCGTGGGCTGCTGCCTCGGCAATCCCCTCGGCCGTATCGACGTTCACCTGCCGGCCTTTCAGCGCAACGCCTTCCATGTATGCCTTGACCGGAGGACAGTTGGGGCATTGGCTGCGGTAGAACAGCAGGTAGGAAGCAGCTCCAGTGCTGGCGGCTGCGGTCTGCGATGGCTCCCGGATGGAATCCAGGGTCAACTGCCCGCCGGAGTAGGTATCCATTACTTTCGAATCTTCGACCTCAACCTGCACCGTGTTCTCGAAGCCCCCTGTGTCTCCGACCGCAGCGTCCGGCTCCGTAAACAGCTTGCGCAGTCCGAACTCCTCCTGCTTGCCCCGGTTCCAGTTGCGCACCGAGCGGTAGTAACCGACTATGCGGGTGTACACTTCCGCCTCGCCGCCGCAGTGCGGACAGGTGAAGTGCTCGCCGGCGATGTAGCCGTGCTCCGGGCAGATGGAGAAAGTCGGTGATATTGTGAAGTAGGGCAGGTGGTAGTTGCGGGCGATGGTCTGCACCATGCTGCGGCAGGCCTTCCAGTCGCTGACCGCTTCACCCAAAAAGGCGTGGAATACCGTGCCGCCGGTGTACTTGGTCTGCAGGCGGTCCTGGTGGTCCAGTGCTTCGAAGACGTCAGTGGTATAGTCGACCGGCAGTTGGGTCGAATTGGTGTAGAAGGGCTCTTGGTCACCGCTTGTGATGATCTCGGGGTACTGCTGTTTGTCATGCTTGGCCAGGCGGTAGCTGGTGCTCTCGGCCGGAGTGGCCTCCAGGTTGAACAGGTCGCCGGTATCCTCCTGCAGGTCGGAGAGGTGGCGGCGCATGTAGTCCAGGATTTCCTCGGCAAAACTGCGGCCCTCTTCGGTGGAGATATCCTGCCCGAGAAAGTTGAGGGCGCACTCGTTCATTCCCACTATGCCGATGGTGGAGAAGTGGTTGTTCAAATGGCCGAGATAGCGGCGGGTGTAGGGGAACAGGCCGCCCTGCATCAGATGGTCGATCACCTTGCGCTTTATGACCAGTGACTGGGCCGCAGTGTCCATCAGGTCGGTCAGTCGCCGGAAGAACTCAACCTTGGAATCGGCGAGATAGCCGATGCGCGGCAGATTGATGGTGACCACACCTACCGAACCGGTGAACTCATCCGAGCCGAACAGTCCGCCGCCGCGCTTGCGCAGCTCGCGCTTGTCCAGCTGCAACCGGCAGCACATGGATCGGACGTCCCCGGGATCGAGGTCGCTGTTGATGAAATTCTGGAAATAAGGAGTGCCGTATTTGGCGGTCATCTCGAACAGCAGCTGGCCGTTCTCCGAATCCCAGTCGAAATCCTCGGTGATGTTGTAAGTGGGAATTGGATATTGGAAGCCGCGGCCCTCGGCATCGCCCTCGAGCATCAGCTCGATAAAGGCGCGGTTGATCAGGTTCATTTCTTTTTGACAGTCGGCGTAGGTGAACTCCTGCTCCCGGCCGCCCACTACCGCCGGTCGGCCGGCCAGATCGCCGGGGACCGTCCAGTCGAGAGTGATGTTGGTGAAGGGGGCCTGGCTGCCCCAGCGCGAGGGGGTGTTCACACCGAAAACAAAGGTCTGCAGGTTCTGCTTGACCTCCTGATAAGAGAGGCCGTCGGCTTTAACGAAGGGGGCCAGGTAGGTGTCGAAGCTGGAGAAGGCCTGAGCACCGGCCCACTCGTTCTGCATGATGCCGAGAAAGTTGACGATCTGCTGAATGAGGGTGGACAGGTGGCGGGCCGGTTTGGAGGAGATCTTGTCGGGCACCCCGCCGAGCCCCTCGGCGATAAGCTGACGCAGCGACCAGCCGGCGCAGTAGCCGCTGAACATCGACAGATCGTGGATGTGAAAGGCGGCGCTGCGGTGGGCTTCGGCGATTTCGGGGGTGTAAATGTTCTTGAGCCAGTAATTGGCGGTAATAGTGCCGGAGTTGTGCAGGATCAATCCTCCCAGTGAGAAATTGACGTTCGCATTCTCGTTGACCCTCCAATCCGACTGTGAAAGGTAGCCGTCCATAGTTGTGTTGATATCGAGCATCAGTTTGCGGGTGTCACGGATCGACTCGCGGCGGGCCCGGTAGAGGATATACGCCTTGGCTACAGCGACCTCCCGCGATTCGATCAGTACGGTTTCCACCAGATCCTGGATCTCCTCGATGGCCGGCACGGAGTTGGGGTGGCGCTGCTGCATGAACTCCCGCAGCTTGTCCTCTACCTGGTCGGTAAGCGCTTCGACCAGCTGCGGATCTTCGGCCTGCTTGACAGCTGTAACCGCTTTGGCGATTGCCCCGGCAATGCGGCTGCGGCGGTAGGGTTCAACCGAGCCGTCGCGCTTGATAATGCGCCGCACTACCGGTTCGGCTGCCCGGGCTGTTTCTCCGGCCCCGGCGGCTGAATCCTGCGTCTCGTCGCCGACGAGGACCTCCCAGCTTCCGTTCTTCAGTTCGACTTTCATTGTTCCCCTCCGTTTTGTGCAAACATGGCATCTAACTCGCGCTTAAAGGCCTCGACATCTTCGAACATCTTGTAGACCGAAGCAAAGCGGATATAACCCACCTTATCCACTTTGTACAGCTGTTCGAGGACCATTTCCCCGAGCTGCGCCGAATCTATTTCATGGGTGCCGGCCTGGCGGATAGCGGCCTCGTCTTCGATGTAGTGTACGATCTCTTCTATCAGCAGCTGTGAAACCGGCCGCTTCTCGAGCGAGGTCTGTAGACCGCGTTCCAGTTTTTGGCGGTCGAAGGGCTCGCGCCGGCCGTCGCGCTTCCTGACCATCAGCTGTTTTTCTTCTATGTGCTCATACGAGGTAAAGCGGTAGCCGCACTCCAGACAGACCCTCCGACGGCGAATAGAGGTGCCGCCCGGGAGACTGCGTGATTCGAGTACTTTATCATTATTCACATTGCAGTGCGGACATTGCATGTATGAGTTCCTTAAATATACACTACATATAGTGTTTTTTATTCCAAAAAAGAGGTTAACACACTATATGTAGTATTTCAAGCCGGAAGTCTGAATTCGGGTGTTTTTACAATTTTTTCTGGGTGAAGAGGGCCGGTGGACAACGGCCGGTCTGATGAGACGTGTTCGAAAAGGAATCCCATTAGAATGGCTCCGGTCAGAATACACAGAGTAAGCATAATAGGCAAGGCATCCGGTCAATTTCATTTTGACAGTTGAATTTGCATATACCCCTCAAAAAAATTACCATTTTAGTAGAGAACATAAATTAAAATTGTTATAGGGGGAAAAAATGAAACAGATGACCGAACAACACATGGTAAATGCGTTCGGAGGCGAGAGCATGGCTAACATGCGCTATCGCTATTTTGCGGTGCAGGCCGAAAAAGAGGGTTTCACTAATGTCGCCCGATTGTTCACTGCAGTTTCGTACGCCGAGTATATCCATGCCGGCGATCACTATCGGGTGCTCAAGCACCTGGAAACCGGGTACCTGGCTACCAGTATGGGCGCTTTCGGACCGGGTGATACTGCCAAGAACCTGCAGCTGGGCATCGATGGAGAGACCTTCGAGGTCGAGGAGATGTACCCGGCCTACATGGAAGTAGCTGAGATGCAGGGCGAGAAAGACGCCTACCGCAGCTTCAACTGGTCCTACCAGACCGAGAAAGAGCATTTGGCTCTCTACAAAAAGGCCAAAGCGGCAGTCGACAGCGGCAAAGATGTCGATCTGGATGCGGTGCAGGTATGCGATGTGTGCGGATACACAGTAGAAGGTACTGCTCCGGAGAAATGCCCGGTGTGCGGGGCTAAACAGGAAAAGTTTCGGGAATTTTCATAGATTTTTTCATCTACATAATTTTTATACAACACACCGCACCAACCAAATCGATAGAGAGGGATTAATATGAGTATGTTTTGTTATCAATGTCAGGAGACAGCTAAGAATATCGGCTGCACCGTACGCGGCGTCTGCGGTAAGGACGACATTACCGCAAACCACATGGATGTCCTGGTGTATGCCGTAAAAGGAATCGCCTATATGGCGCAGAAAAAAGCTGCGGCCGGTAAGTCCATTAGTGACGAGGGAAATTTCATTCTGCGGGCCCTGTTTTCAACCATCACCAATGCGAATTTCGATGTAGAGCGGATCAAGGCGCTGACGTATGAGGCGATTGACCGAAAGCAGAAGTTGATAGACCAGTATACCGGGGATGAAGAGCTGCCCGAGTATGTAAAGTTCACCGCCAAAAACGAACAGGAGCTCGAGGCCGCCTTCGACCGAGCCGGCGTAAAGGCGACCAAGGACGAAGATGTGCGTTCACTGCGCGAGTTTATCGTGTACGGGGTGAAGGGAATTGCCGCCTATGGTGAGCATGCGGCAGTTCTCGGTTATGAGGATGAGGAGATTTACACTGAGGTAGTGGATGAGCTGGTGGCCACGATGCAGGATTTGTCTATCGAGGACCTGGCCGGCGTACTGGTGAAAACCGGACACACGGCGGTCAAGACTATGGCCCTGCTGGACCAGGCCAATACCGGCACCTACGGGCATCCGGAGATGACCAAAGTGAATATCGGCACCCGCGACAATCCGGGTATCCTGATCTCAGGCCATGACCTAAAGGACATGCACGAGCTGCTCGAGCAGACCAAAGGCACCGGCGTGGATGTGTACACCCACTCGGAGATGCTGCCGGCTAACTACTACCCGACGTTCAAGAAGTACGACCATTTTGTCGGCAACTACGGCGGTTCATGGTACAAGCAGGGCAGTGAGTTTTCCAGTTTCAACGGGCCGATCCTGATGACCACTAACTGTATTACCCCGGTAAGGGATGCCTACAAGGACCGTATTTTTACCACCGGTATGGCCGGATATCCCGGTGTGCCGCACATACCAGACCGCAAAGCCGGCAGTCAGAAGGATTTCTCGCAGCTGATAGAACTTGCTAAGAAGTGTGATCCACCCGAGCAGATCGAAGAGGGTGAGATCGTCGGCGGATTTGCCCACCACCAGGTGGAGCAGCTGGCCGATAAGGTGGTTGATGCAGTCAAATCCGGCGCCATTAAGAAGTTTGTCGTGATGGGCGGCTGCGACGGCCGCATGAAATCGCGGGAATACTTTACTGAGTTTGCGCAGAAGCTGCCGAAAGACACGGTGATAATGGCCTCCGGTTGCGCCAAGTACCGCTACAATAAGCTGGATCTGGGTGATATCGGCGGTATACCCCGGGTGTTGGATGCCGGGCAGTGTAACGATTCCTACTCCATTGCTTCGATCGCTCTGACCCTAAAGGATGCTTTCGGGCTGGACGATCTGAACGACCTGCCGGTGGACTTCGCGGTGGCCTGGTACGAACAGAAGGCTGTCTGCGTGCTGCTGGCCCTGCTGGCCCTTGGGTTTAAGGGGGTGCGTATCGGACCGACCCTGCCGGGCTTTGTGTCAGAGAATGTGAAGAAGCTGATTATTGAGACTTTCGATTTGAAGGCCACTAGCGATGCAGAGAGCGATATTGCCGCTGTAGTCGGCTGAACCGGCTGAGCAGATAATCTGCTAAATTGTAAGGGGCGACGGCTGCGGCTGCCGCCCCTTTTTCTATCATTGCCGAGTGCTTACAGCTTGGCCAGGGCTGTTTCGAGGTCTTTGATCAGGTCATCGGCGTCTTCGATTCCGACGGAAAAGCGGATAAGGCTGTCGCTGATGCCGGCTTTGGCCCGGTCTTCCGCCGACATACTGGCATGGCTGGTG
>JAASTM010000066.1 GCA_021767325.1 Spirochaetales bacterium | reverse complement strand
TCTGATCGGATAAGTGGGGGATTCTGAATGATTCTAAGAGTAATATTTTCATTTATTTCCGTGGCCGCCCTCGGCGGTCTGCTGGGAATAGGTTTGGCATTTGCATCGCGGGTACTGGCGGTGAAAAAGGATGAGCGCATCGCCCAGGTCGAGGAAGCCTTGCCGGGTGCGAACTGCGGGGCCTGCGGATATGCCGGATGTGCCGCCTATGCCGAGGCGATCGTCAAGGAGAATGCTCCCCTGGACCTGTGCAGCCCCGGCGGAGCATCTACAGTAAAGGCCGTTGCAGAAATTATGGGGCTGGATGCCGATGTGGGCAGCGGAGAAAAGATGGTCGCCCAGGTGCACTGTCGCGGTTCAAAGGCCACCTCTTCGTATTTGTATGAGTATCGCGGGGTAAAGGATTGTAACGCAGTCCACATGCTCTTCGAGGGCGACAAAGAGTGCAAATTCGGATGTCTGGGACTGGGCAGCTGCATAAAAGTCTGTCCTACTGATGCCATTTATTACGATGACGAAGGCCTGGTCAGGGTCGATAAGGATAAATGTATTAGTTGTGAGCAGTGTGTCGAGGTATGTCCCACCGGTGTGATGCAGATGGTGCCATATTCAGCCGACTATATAGTGGCCTGTAACTCGACTGATAAGGGCGCAAAAGTAAGAAAGTACTGTAAAGTTGGCTGTATTGCGTGTAAACTATGTGAAAAGAAGTCGCCTGATGGCGGGTACAAAGTAGAGAATTTTCTGTCCCGAATCGATTACTCGCAGACTGGGGACCGTAGTGCCGGAGCCAAGGCATGCCCAACAAAGTGTATTATCCTTGCAGATGATTCCTTGAAGGAAAATGCTGAAAAAGAAGAGGCTGAAAAGGAAGAGAAAAAGGTAGTGAATGAGAAAGCTTAAACTTGTCCTGGGGACGTACAACAGTCCGCCTGTGGGAACGTCCCAGGAACAGTTTGAAAAAACGTATCAGTACTCATACAAACCCTTTTTAACAATTCTATACAAATACGCGATGCTGCGGGGTGCTTTTCACTTTTCCGGTACGTTGCTGGAATGGCTGGAGGAGAAGCACCCCGAGTTCAACATGGTGTTGAATGAGATGGTGAAGCGTAAGCAGATCGAGCTGCTGGGAGGGGGGTACTACAGCCCGATCTTCCCGATCATTCCCAGTAAGGACCGGCTCGGCCAGATCGAGCTCCTGACCACTTATATACGTAAAAAGTTCAGCAAACGGCCGCGGGGCTGCTGGATTACCGAAGGGGTCTGGGAACCTGCCATTACCTCTACTATCAAGAGCAGCGGGATGGAGTATCTCTTTCTCGATGACATCCTCTTTTTTCAGAGCGGAGTGAGTGAAGAGCACATCTACCGGCCCTTCATTACCGATGATCAAGGCAAGACCGCAATAGTACTGCCGCTGCACAATAATTTTATAAAGCAGATGTTTGTTGAAGAGCCCGAGGCTCTCGTGCAGCAGCTGGCCGCCCTCTCGAAGCACGCAGAGCAGAATATCATCGTCAATCTACTGATGAACGGTGACTTCTTCATGGTCAACAGCGGCTATTATTCGAGCTTTTTCTCCGAGGGAGGTTGGCTCGAACGATTTTTACGAGCCCTGACTGAACACAACCATGCCATTGAGACCACGCTCCCGGGACGCTTCGTTCGCTCCCTCGGCCCGGTAGAGCGGGTGTACTTTCCTTCCCATTTTCTAAAAAATAACGGTAGTGCCAGCGGAGGTGGAGATCATGCGGAAAATGAACTCGCGCACACATCCTCCAACGGAAATCCTTTCCACCTGTCCACTTTCATTTCGACCAGCAGCCGGCCCAACTTTTTCAGACAGTACATAACCATGTACCCCGAAATCCAGCGGCTCTACGCAAAAATGATGTACATACACCTCATTGTCGGCCAGGTCCGCGGCGACCGCTCACGCAAGAAAACCGCGAAAGAGGAGAGCTGGCGCGGACAGACCCATGCGGCTTTCTGGCACAGCCACGATGGAGGCATATACCGGAACAGCGTGAGGAAAGCGGTGTATGCCGGGTTGATCAATGCGGAAAAAACCACCCGCGAAAAGGGTATCTTTTCCACTTCGGTCAACGTCACCGATATCGATCTGGACGGAATCCCGGAATATCTGTATCAGGGGCAGTTCATCAATGCGTATGTGCACCGCAGAGGCGGGGCGCTTTTCGAGCTCGACTATGTGGTAACGGCCTGGAACTATCTGGATACTATGGCCCGCCACCGGGAGCCGTATCACGACCAGCAGGATGATTGCAACGGGTATGACGAGTACATGAAGAACAGTTTCCTGGATCACTTCTACGATGAAGAGGTCACCGTTGACAGTCTGGCCAACAACGGAGTGAAGGAGAGAATTGATTTCGTGGACTCGCTCTACCGGGCCCGTAAGGTAGAGAAAGAGCGCAAAGAGGTGAACTTCGGTATAAAGAAGAAGGTCACGGTAAACGGACATGTGCGGGATGTGGACCTGTTCAAGGATTATGACTTTCTGAAAAACTCAATCAATGTCAGCTATAAAATGACCACTAACAGCCCTGACCCGATTACAGGGAGGTTCGCAACGGAATTAAACCTGTCGTTTCCCGAAGAGGGACGCAGCCAGTTGAGTTTCATTGTTACCCATACCGAGGGAAAAACCGAACTGGAGAACGGAAAAATCGAGCTGTTCAATGTAACCGAACTCACCCTGCATGACCGGCGCAACCGCACACTCATCACGATATCCACCAATAAACCAGCCACTCTGTGGACATTTCCCGTGTATACCATTACCGAGCAGTACGGTAAAAAAATCTGGATTTACCAGCACACCACTTGCGTGCTCTCATGGGAGTGCTGTATTCAGCAGGAACAGCAGTTCGAAAGCGAAGTCAGTTTAAGAATTGAAAAGAAGTAGCTCTGGATAGATACGTTCGAGCCATGGCTGCGCCTCGGCATAGAGCTGATCCTGCGCCATGATAAACTCGAAAAAGGCCTGTTTGTATTTTCCCTGAAAGTAGTATACCTGCCCCATGTAGTAGTGTGCTCGAGTTTCGACGGATTCGGTTCTGGAGCTGTTGAAGAACGCCCCCAACTGCTTTTCGGCATTCTGCCAGGCAGCCTTATCCTGCGGGTTATCGGGAAAACTCCGGTTGACAATTTGGGCGAGCTGGCGTTCGCTGCTGCGAAGCTCTTCACTGCTGTCGATTTGATCTGTCTTATCGGCGGGCAGAATATCGGGGACGGCACGTGTATCGGCATCGTCGGGATCCGGTGATATGCGTTCGCTGAGCCGCTTCCATACGCTCGCGGTCTGCTCACCGAGCTCGGATGGGGTTCTGCTGAAATTAGCCGCAGAAAAGGTTCCGTTGTTCAGCAGCAGATACGGCAGCGGAGTAATTCTGGTGGCGTCACTTTGAGTTCTGGGCATACCGATTTGAGAACCCACCGGCAGCTGAACCGGGTTTTGCAGACTGTTCTCCCCTGGCTCAAAATCGTAACGGCCGGCCTTAGCCATTTCAGCATCTAATACCGCGTAATAGTAAGAAATCCCGCCGAGCGGATAGTCAGTGTACTGCTGCTCCGCTGCGGATAGGGTGGCGATAGCACCGGCATCAATCAAATCCTGGGATGACTCGATCCGGCTGCTGCTGCGGTAGATGATTACCTCCCTGCTGGGCTTGTTAGTGTCGAATTCTATCCGTATCGAATCATCTGCTGGTGAGGCAGAGAGCCCGGTTATGTGTGCCGCTACGGCCTCGAGGCTGTCGGTGGTTTCGACCGCAACCGGAGAGACTGTGATGTTTCGGTAGGGAATAAACAGTTTGTAGAGTGTCGATTCGTCGGCCCGCCCTAAAACAGCGTAGTAGTAGTTGTCCTTTGTCGGCGGATAATCGGTGTATGCGGTGATATCGCTGGTCACAGTCCCTATGTTTACCGCTCGGTCGAAGGTGCTCTCACTGAAGCTCTGGGTAGATCGATAAATCTCATAGACCTCTATTCCGCTGGGAGCGGGTTTCCATGAGAGAGTTACCGAGTTTGCCGATACCGAGACCGAAAGTCCGGAGACGAACGGGGCGAAAATCTCAGCTGAGAGTGACAGTTGAGACCCAAACAGAAAACAAAGAAGCAGTATGAAATTAAGGACACCGTTACGCATATATGTTATATTAATCGACAAGCTTGCTGATGTGCAATAGAAAAAAATGAACAGGGGGACAAGAGTGTTTGTTTCTATAGTTCTCGAGCCCGGTACTGAAGGTAGAGATGAAGAAATTGAAGACCTACTGAGTATGTACGGCTTTGCTAGCGTTCAAAAAGGGGTTTGGGAGTCCGTGAGCCTGAAAGAGAAGTACCTGCCGCGCATCAAGCGTGACATTGACAGAAGAACAGACTACTATGATAAAGTAAGAATGTATCAATACCCACTGGAGGGTAACCTCATAATAACAACATTAGACCATAAACGCTGGAAACGGGTTGTGGTCAAGACATAAGGAGAGAAGCATGCTGACCGATTTTGAACAGCCGATTACTGAACTGAAAGAGCAAATCCTCGATTCTTGGAGGCGTCTTTGACCCCGAAAAGACGGAGGAAGAGATAAAAGCCCTGGAGCGGCAGACTGCCGATCCGAATTTCTGGAACGACCGCGAGAGTGCGGAAAAGGTTCTTCAGGACTTGAACAATCTGCATGCGAAGATCGATCCGTGGAAAGAATTGAAGGATAAAATAGAAGAGACGGAGGAGCTGTATCAGCTTGCACATGAGGAGGGGGATGAATCGCTGGCTCCGGAAATTGAGCAGAATGTGGAGCAGATACGAAAAGAGGTCGAGAGACTCCAGGTGCTCGAAATGTTTTCCGGAAAATACGATCAGAGCGATGCATTTCTCACTATTCACTCCGGGGCAGGCGGAACCGAGGCCTGTGACTGGGTGAGTATGCTGTATCGGATGTACACTCGCTGGTGTGAAAACAACAGTTATTCATATGAGCTGATCGATATGCTCGAGGCGGAGGGCGGAATCAAATCGGTGACTATTCAGGTCAGCGGAAAGTACGCCTACGGATATCTGCATGGTGAGACCGGTATCCATCGACTGGTGCGAATCAGCCCCTTCGATTCGAGTAAACGGCGGCACACCTCCTTTGCATCGGTGTACTGTTCGCCGGTAATCGAGGATGATATCGATGTGGAGGTTAAACCGGAGGATATCCGGGTGGATACCTACCGGGCTTCCGGTGCCGGGGGGCAGCACGTGAACAAGACCGACTCGGCGGTGAGAATTACCCATTTCGAAACCGGTATTGTAGTGCAATGTCAAAACGAACGCAGTCAGCACAAGAACCGTGAAACTGCAATGAAGGTGCTCAAGTCGCGCCTGTACGAGCATTATAAGGAACAGCAGGATCAGGAGCACGAGAAGCACGCGCAGGAGAAAAAGGATATAGCCTGGGGGCATCAAATCAGATCCTATGTATTCCATCCCTATAATATGGTCAAGGATCATAGAACCGACTTCCAGGTTGGCAATGTCCAGGCGGTTATGGACGGTGAAATCGGGGGATTCATAGAAGCGTATCTCAAATGGCGGATGACGGGAGAGGCATAATGGCTCCGAGGGTGCTGGTTGTCGATGACATTGGTATGATGCGCAGGGTAATCCGCGAAGCCCTGGAAGCGGTCGGGGTAGAGATTGTCGGGGAGGCACCGAACGGACGCGAGGCGGTGCGGCTCTACAACCGCTTACGGCCGCAGATCGTGATCATGGATATTACCATGCCGGTTATGAACGGCATCGAAGCACTGCGAAGAATCAAGTTGCTGAATCCCGGTGCTGCCGTGATCATGTGCTCGTCCATGAGTCAGCAGAAGTACATTATGAAATCGATCCAGCTGGGTGCCCGGGATTTTATCGTAAAACCGTTCAAGACTGAACGGATCATATCGGCCGTGAAAAAAGCTGCCGGGAGCGATGGATATTAAGCGAATAGTACGGCTGCAGTTTTTTATCCTATTCATTGGGCTGATCTTTGCGGCCGGACCAATAGCCGCGCAGGAGGCCTCAGAGCAGGAGGCCTCAGAGCAGCAGGCAACTGCGCAGGTCCGGCCTACATGGCGGGTCGGGATCTCCCGATTTGAAGGACAGGCGCTGCTGCCGCAGTACCGCCGGTTCACCCATCAAATTCCCGCCTCTCTCTTCGAGACTGTCCGCCGTTGTCCGGTGCATCTTCTCAGCCCGGATGAGCAGCAGGGGTTACGGGAAAAGCTGAAGGAAAACGAGCGAACCGGGCTGGAACAAGAGCTGCATAGCCTGATAGAGCAGCGCGCCGCCGAGTTTCTCGATTCCGGACGGGGGGAGCGAGCTGAGCTTGCAGAGTTAGAGGCTGACATAGCCGATACCCGGGCGCAAATTCGACGCCTGATCCGCAGCGATTTATCGGAGTGGAAAATTGAAACACGGCCGGCTTGTATTCTGTCAGCCGAGAACGACAACGGCAGTCTGTTTTCACCACCCCGGCTTCCCCTGAAAGTATGGACCGATGAGCAGGAAATCGACTGCCTGATAGGAGGCAGAATCGAAACCCTGGATGATCTTCTGTATGCGGAATTGTATGTGTACCTCAATGACACCAATTCCAGCCGCACTCTGTATCGGGGAACCTTCTTTCCAAGTGAAATAGATCAGTTCACCGGAGAACTGACCGGAGCTTTGCGAAGCTTTCTGTACGGCCAAGAGTGGAGCGATATAAGCTTTGAGGTAGAGCCCTCCACTGCTGAAATAACGGTGAACGGTTCTGACGCTGAAACCGATGAAACCGGCACCCTTCGCTACATCGCCCCTGGTATTCACAGTATCGAAGTGAGTGCCAAGGGGTATGAGAGCAGGACGATCACCGTGGAGACCAGACCGGAAGAGCGTGAGATAGTAAAGATTTCCTTGGAGAAGGCTAATCCGCAGACCTGGATAGTCGGCAGTGATCCCGGCGGTGCAGCCGTTTTCCTCAATTCGCTGCAGGTGGGCATAACCCCCTTGATCCTGAAGGAGCAGGTTGCACCGGCTAATCTGCTGATTTCCAAATCGGGGTATACGCCGCGGATGTACGTTATGGAAGGGGCCGACCGCAGGTTAGAGGCTCAGCTCCACCCGATCGATGTGAACATCGATGCGGTAGTCGAGCACTCCCGGCAACGCTTCTATAAGGGGCTGGCGGCATTTCTGTTGAGTTTGCCCCTTACTGTGGTCAGTTACGGACTGAGCAGTGAATACGCATATGCTTATAACTCAGCCCTGACAAACCCTTCGGCCGGTTCCGGCGAGCTTGAAAGATTGCGCGCCAGATCGACTCTATGGTACACTGCCTATGCCGGCAGTATGTTGATAAACGGAATACTGTTGACGGATACTTTTCTGCATATGTGGCAGTATATTCAAAGCTCGCAGGAATACTGAAATACACAACATTCGATTCATAAAGGAGACGCCTACCGTGAAGAAAAAGGGATTCTTACGCGCACTCTTCAACCGATCTGTACAGACCGAAGAGTTCCTTGAAAATTTAGAAGATCAGTTGATCGAGGGGGATCTCGGAGCCCGTTCGGCCATGGAAATCGTGGATGAGGTCGAAAAAGCGATTCGCTCGAATAGAGCCAAAGACCGGGAAGATGTGACCGCGATCATCAGGGAAAAACTGCACGAATACCTGCTCACGGATGAACTTCAGATCGATCCGTCGCAACCGACGCTACTTTTGGTGATGGGAGTGAACGGGGTCGGGAAGACAACCAGTCTGGCTAAACTGGCCCACTATTTCCGGGAGCAGCATCAGCTCGAGAGTCTGCTGGTTGCCGCTGATACTTTTCGGGCTGCGGCAATCGACCAGCTGCAGGAGCACGGAAAACGCCTGAACTTTCGGGTGGTACGGCAAAATCCCGGCTCGGACCCGGGAGCGGTGATTTACGACGGAATCAGCAGCGCACAGAGCAACAAGGTTCCCATCATACTGGTCGATACCGCCGGAAGAATGCACACCAAAGCCAATCTGGTGCGGGAGCTGCAGAAAATCGATAAAGTAGTGAAAAGCCGGCTGGAAAACGGAGATTATAAAAAGCTGTTGGTAATAGACGCTACTACCGGTCAAAACGGGGTTCGCCAGGCCGAAATGTTTCATGAGGCTATCGGACTGGACGGTGCGGTACTGGCGAAGTACGATTCGGCATCAAAGGGGGGCGCGGTTATTTCGATCTGCCGTCAGCTGCAGATTCCGTTTTACTACATGGGTACCGGTGAAAAATACGGCGATATCGAACCTTTCAACAAGGAGCGGTTTTTAGATATACTACTCTCTGATGAATAAGCGACACAGCACCCAGCGCATATTATTGCTCATCGTGTGGTTCGCCTGGACACTTATGCTGACCTCTGCCCAGCAGCAGAGCGCCCCTGACAACTCTACCCGGTTCTTCCGTTCGAACAGTCTGGGAATGGCTATTGAAGAAGTTTCCAGCTACAGAGCCGATGATTATGAGTACGTTCTCAAAAGAACCATGAACGGGTCGTCGGTGACTGAAATCCTGCTCAGGAATGGCAAAGAAGTCCAGCGGGCGGAATACGAGTGGAAGGGACAGGTAAAATACGGCCGTTTTTACGAGCAGGGAACGCTGGTGCGGGAAACAGTAGAAACGGGCGGTCGCCTGCGGGAAGAGCGTCTGTTTTCAGTTTCGGATTCGAGCAGCCCAGCTGAGCGCAGGGTGTACGAGTGGCGGGACGGAGAGTTGCAGGGTGTGCAGGT
>JAASTM010000065.1 GCA_021767325.1 Spirochaetales bacterium | reverse complement strand
GCGATGTTCAGGATGCTGTAGAATACAGCCGCGGTTCCGGACGCTACTGCTACTGCGGCGGCGCCGCCCTCCAGCAGGGCCAGCCGCTCTTCCAGCACCGCCTGGGTCGGGTTGCCGATGCGGGTGTAGATATTACCGGGTGTTTCCAGGGCAAACAGCGAGGCGGCGTGCTCGGCGCTGTCGAATACGTACGAGGTGGTACGGTAGAGGGGAACTGCCCGCGAACCGGTTACCGGGTCGGGCACTTGGCCGCCGTGCAGGGCTTGGGTTTCAAAACGAAGATTCTTGTTACTCATATACTTCCTCCTTCAATTGCTTCAAGCTCGCCCAGGTTGTAGGGAGTAGCCTGATAGACGTAGTAATTCAACCAGTTGGTAAACAGCAGGTGGGCGTGAGCCCGCCAGCTGGCTATCGGTGTGGCTTCCGGATCGTCATCTGGAAAGTAGTGACGGGGGACGTCGATGTCGAGTCCCTTGGCCACATCACGGCGATATTCCAGGGCCAGGGTGTCGGTGTCGTACTCCAGGTGGCCGGTAATGAAGATCTGCCGCCCTGCATGCGCCGCCACCGCACAGACCCCGGCCTCCTCGCTGGAAGCCAGCAGCTTCAGTGCGGGGCGGCGGGCGATGTCTTCGGCGCGTATCTCGGTGTAACGGGAGTGGGGCACGGGAAAGTGGTCTTCGAAGCCGCGGAACAGCGGCATGTTGTCGTCATAACGCTGGTGCTGAAAGACACCGAAGAGCTTTTCCCGCAGCGGATACTTGGGGATGCCGTAGTGGTGGTACAGCCCGGCCTGGGCGCCCCAGCAGATGTGCAGGGTGGAATACACGTTGCGGCGGCTGTAGTCCATGATATCGGCCAACTCCTGCCAGTAATCCACCTCCTCGAAGGGGATGGTCTCCACCGGTGCGCCGGTGATGATCATACCGTCGTAACGCTCCGCGCGGATGTGTTCGAGGGAGGTGTAGAAGCGCTGCAGATGGGCCGCATCGGTGTTCTTGGACTCGTGCGAAGCTGGGTGAACCAGCTCCACATCTACCTGCAGGGGTGTGTTGCTCAGCAGTCGCAGCAGTTGGGTCTCGGTGGCGATTTTGGTCGGCATAAGGTTGACCACCGCAATCTTCAGCGGACGGATGTCCTGGTGCTGAGCCCGCTCCTCGGTCATCACGAAGATGTTTTCCCGTTGTAGGGCGGTTTTGGCGGGTAGGGTTGTCGGAATATTTATCGGCATGGGGCCTCCTTACATCGACGCCCCCTACCGTATGCGCCGGGGGCGGGCGGAAGGAGGCGGCTGGGTTATTGTGCGTACATCATCATAGCGATTTCGCGAGTCATCGAACGCAGGTTGTGTTTCGATATATAGAAACAAGTCATACCGAAACAGTAAGGAATTATTTCCATCTGTGCAAGCCCTTAAAATAAAAAATTATGAAAATCTATCGGACAGTAATTCACGAATAGTCTCATACCGGGCCCGGTTCACCCCCATATCGCTGCGGCCCACCCGGGCGGCGGATCTGATATGCACGAGTTTCGAATCTTCGGGGATGAATACCTCGAAGTCGTCTTTGAAGCCGAAGGTTTTGGAGGCGAACACGGCGTGTAAATAATTATCGCTTTGGCTCATCAGCTCAGCCCGCTCTTGGGAGTTTATCCAGTCCTCGAGAAAGGCGAGCAGCTGCTCGCGCTCGCCGCTGAAGGAGATCGGTTCGGCATAGTGGGTGGCATCCTGCGGTTCGGCCTGCGTGGAAACGCAGTTGGGAGTGTCCGGACAGGGTGAAAACTGACCGTTGTCCACCCCAATGTTCACTTCGGCGGTGGTGGGCTGATTTTTGCTCAGCCAGTATAGACTTATGCTTATAAACAGGGCCCCGGCTACCAGCAGCCCGGCGATTGTGATGAGAATCCATTTGAGTATTATCATTACTGTACCTCCCATGTGCGCTGCTTTGCCCACTCATAGACCGAAGAAAAGTGTACTCCCAGCAGCTGCTCGGTTTCACTGCCTAGGTAGGGTTCGAGCAGACCGGCGTACTCATCGCCGCTTATTTGGCGAAATTGTACTCGACGCCCGATTGCCTGACTCATCTGTTCGGCAACCTGCGGCAGCGTAAGTGCCTCCGGTCCTCCTTGGAATCCGGAAGCTCCTATTACTAATACTTTTTTAGGCATATTCAGCCTCCTTTTCATGGGGTTGAACAGTGGTATTGAGATAAGGACGGCGACTGCGGACGAACCAGAGAAAGCCGAGTGTCCCTGCCAGGACATTCCCCAGGGCGACTCCACCGAACAGTCCGACTAATCCGTACAGTTCGCGCCCGATAAATGCCAGAGGAATTAAAAGGATAAATAGTCGTAATCCGGCTACCCCGGCGGCCTGAAAGGGTCGTTTCAAGCCATTGAAGGCGGCTGCGGTCAGGTTGACTATTCCAAGAAAGCCGTAACTCAGCGCCACCATCCGTAGATACAGGGCCGTCACTTTGACTACCTCCGGATTGTCATTGAACACACTGGCGATCGGTCCGGCGGCCGCCAGAAAGACAGTCAGCACTATCAGGCCCCAGGCGATGGAAAAGAGTGAACTGACCCGATGAACCAGCAGTACCCGGCGTTCGTTGCCGGCGCCGTGGTTAATGCCGACAAAGGGGGTGACGATCATACTGGTGGCTAATGTGAATACCAGCGCGAACGACTCGATTCGGCTGGCCGCTCCGAAACCGGCGACCGCATTCGTGCCGAACTGGGACACAAACCGGGTTATGACACCGATAGAGATCGGCAGTAGAATGTTGGCCGCGGCGGCTGGTATTCCGATGTACAGAATCTTGCCCCACGAGCGCAGAACATATTTGAAGGAGCCGATGCGGAGTGTAAGAATTTTTTCTCGCCGCAGGAGCACTGCTCCGACAATGAAGAAACTGGAGGCGCGCCCAATGACCGTCGCCAGCGCCGCACCGGCAATTCCCATATGGGGTATCGGGCCGAGTCCGAAAATCAGAATTGGGTCGAGGATGATGTTGAGAATTACTGAAAGGGTTAGCACGGCACCTGGGATTTTGGTGTCACCAGTGGCCTGCAGCACATTCATCCCCACCATCGGGAGAATGACGAAGGGCAGTCCGAGGAACCAGATCGTCATATAGCTGCGGATCATCGGCAGTACTTTTTCGGTTGCTCCCATTGCGGTGAACAGCGGCCCTATCGTCAACAGCCCGGTGAGTGCCAGTAGGGTAACCAGGGCAAAGGCCAACAGATGAGCCTGACTGGCCAGTCGGGCTGCTTCTGCGCGCTTATCTCGGCCAAGTGCATGCGAGACGTAGGTAGAAGTGCCGATACCCAGGCCCATCGCCAGTCCTCCGGATATCAGCACCACCGGAAATGAGAAACTCATAGCAGCCAGGGGATCGGCGCCGAGTCGGCCGACGAAATAGGTATCGGCCAGGTTGAATAGAACGATGCTGAGTGTTCCGGGAATCATCGGTAGCACCAGCCGAAAGAGGGCCCCGGTAATATTGTCATGCAGCATACTAGGTTTTTTCATGGGGTTTCTCCTCACAGCCTTTAAAATTGGTATTCGCTGCGCCTTCTTCTACACTGTTTCCAATCTGTGCCTGCACTACCTCATACAGTGCCTGCAGTCCATTCTCGAGACTGGCCAGGCTCTTTTCAGGTAGACATTCGAGCAGCTGGGAAGTGCGGTGGATGGCCTGCGTCTCAACCTGCTCTAAGATTGATTTACCTTGCTGGGTGAGCCGCACATAAACAGTACGCCGGTCTTCGCTTGAGCGATGCCGCTCGATCCAGCCGCGGTTCTCGAGTACTCTCACGGTTTTCGACATGGTGGGCAACCGTACCCCTTGTTGTTCGGCCAATACATGCAAACTGCGCTGCTGACGCCTGAGGGTGCGCAGCAGGCGAAAGTGCACCGGATTGTCCACCGGGGAGTTTCGCCGGAGTTCACTGCCGACAAAACCCATTACCGATGGGGCCGTTTCCAGCAGGAGAGCTGCTGTAGAACTTAGTAGATCCACTCCACTACCTCACTTTTTATTTAGTTAGCAGGGCTAACTATTAGGTGGGCTAAATATAAGCAGAGAAGCTGGAGTGGTCAAGCCTCAAAGTGATCAAATACTGTTTCTACAATTTCAAGGCCGCCTCGGCGGCCGGTATCGCGGTAGGTTTGTCCGTCGGAACCGTGGTATTCGAGGCGGATCTCGGCGTCGACGCTCTCCTTGATATAGCTGTCCATGCGACCGCGGACCGGTGATTTGAGTGCTCCCCGGCGGGTGGATTCGGCGCGGATGCGCAGATCTTCACGTCCCGAGGGGGACTCACGGATGATACTCAGCTCTACTCCTTCGAGTTCGGGCTTTCCCGCGGAGTCGCGCCGGCTGAGGTTGGTAATATTCTCAATCTTTGAACCGTTATAGGTGGCAAAAAAACGGGGCACAGCACCAATCTTCAGAAAGGAGAGGAAGCCCATAAAGTAGTTGCCCATCCACGGAATTTTAGCGATGGAGAGCATGAAGGAGGTGTCCGGTTCGGAGAAATTGTTGCTCTGCATCCAGATCCATGATTCGGGAAAGGAGGTGCCCCAATCTTTCTCGATGTAGCCCTTGCCGCCGGTGAAGTCGACCGGGCGTCCGTTTACCTGCAGCTGTCCTTCAAGACGGTGCGTCATGGAGACCAGGCCGTGCTTACACTCCATCCGGGGAACAAAGCTGTACCAGCCCATGACGCCGGGGTTCAGCAGCCGTCTGGGGTAGGGAGTGAGATGCGCGAAGTTGATCTTCCCCTGAAGCTGCAGCTCTTCCGTGTGAATGTTCAGGGCGATATAGGAGTCGGTGAAGGTCGAATCGCCGATTCGTACTTCAAGTGTTTTCTCGGCGGCATCGAACTCCTTCAGCGGGTAGCGTATGAAGTGGGTTCTGCCGCTCATCCCGTCGATTACCTGAATAAAGGCGTAGCGCTCTGAATCCGTCTCCCCCAGGGCAATGCCTGGAATGAAGGCATACACATGCTGCAGGTCGGCGGAGACCTGCTTGAAATACCAGCCTTCGAAGTAGCCGGTGCGGGTAAGATCGCCCTGAAAAAGGGGCGGATTGTAGAGTTTTCGTAGAGCTTTCATGAATAGAAGTATAAAAAAGGGCCCGGCGAAGCGCCAGGCCCGTTGAACTAATTGTTAATAATCCTCAAGTGGAGTGATTTTGCCGACGGAGTTGATCAGTTCAGCCTCCTCCGGCGTAAAGTGTTTCTTCTGGTATCTGTTCCCCAAGAACTTAATAATAAAGAACATCGAAACAATTCCGATTACAAGTAGAATCCAGACACTCGGCACAAAGGATGAGAGTAGATACAGTACCGCTGAAATACCGGCCGGCACGAGCGCGTATGGTATCTGCGTTTTCACGTGAGCGATGTGGTCGGATCCGGCGAAGATCGATGACATAACGGTTGTATCAGAAATCGGGCTGCAGTGGTCGCCGAAGATAGCACCGGCGAATACGGCTCCGATGATGATATAAATCAGTTCGAGTCCGCCGATTTCATAGGCCAAAGGTACGGCGATCGGAGTGAGTATCGCCATGGTACCCCAGGAGGTACCGGTAGAGAAAGAGATGAACATGCCGATGGCAAAGACCAGGAAGGGCAGCATACCGGCTGACATCCAGCTTCTGGTGGCATCTACGACATAGTCGGCGGTGCCGAGTTCGCCGCTGACGGTTCCGATGGACCATGCCAGTACCATGATCACCAAGGCCGGCAGCATCGTCTGAATACCGGAGAGAATGGTTTCTTCAATCTGTTGGAAACTGAATTTCTGAATAATCGCCAATACTAAGCCTACCAAAGACATGGCAAAAGCGGCCCAGGTCAGTGCCACATCTACCGAAGTGTCGGCCAGGGCATCCATGATCGATTTGCCTTCCGGTCCGCCGCCGGTGTACCAGAGTGCCCACACACCTACGCCGATCAGGGTAACCAGCGGGAGGATAAAGAAAAGCACATTGGCCCGTTCGGGATTGACCGGTTCTCCGAGGTCACTTTCTACCGAGGATAGAGGAGTGTCTCCTTCGCGAATGAGTTTGCCCTCTTTCAGAGACCGTAGTTCGGCTTTGGCCATGGGACCAAAATCCTTTCCGAAAATAATCATTGGAACGGCAATCAGGGACAGCAGACAGTAAAAGTTCCACGGCATTGAGTGCAAAAAGGCGAAGTAGGGCTGCGTTCCCACTATACCGATGGTGGCGAATGCGGCGGCCAGCAGAGATACCTGATACCCGATCCAGTCGGAGACCGGTCCGAAAGTTGCCATTGGAGCGGCGGTTGCATCCATCACATAGGAGAGCTTCTCCCGGGACACGCGGTAGCGGGCGTTGATGTCTTTAGATGCATTACCGGTAATTACTGAGTTCGCGTAGTCATTGAAGAAGATGATAATACCGAGCACCCAGGTGAACAGCTGCGAGCGCCTGCGGTTGTTGATCTGCTTCTCCAGTGCGCGAGTCAGGGCAACCGAGCCACCGACTTTGTACATGAAAGCGGCTCCCACACCAAGCAGTGACGTTAGTACCAAAAAGCGGGCATTCCACGAGTCGGTCATGACGTCCTTCATCCAGGTGAAGGTCGTACCAACGGCGGCAAACGGATCGCCCCCGTTGAAGATAAGGCCTCCAACCCAGATACTAAAAAAAAGGGAGATCAGAACACGTCTGGTGATCAGCGCCAGGCCGATCGCCACAATGGGAGGGATAATGGATAAAAAACCAAACATATAACTCTCCTCACTTAAAGATAGATTTATTCTATTGTTGCACTGCTATTGGCGGGTGTCAAAAAAAATCTTACAGAGTAAAGCTTGTGTTCACATAATGAAATATGTGAACACTGGTGCAGGCCATGGCAGAGCAGCACAGGGGAAGCTTTACTTATCAGAGAGAACCAAACACCGCGATGATCGTGGAACTAAAGCTTCCCGGTTACTGAAATTCTCGCTACCTGCGGTGCAGGGGTGAACTCTACCGATACTTCCCGTCCGAGTGCCTGCTGGGCTCCCACAAGCAGGTGTCTCAATGCAATTCCGCAGTCGAGCCGTTTTGAATACCTGCCGTTGCCTGATCCGGAGGTTTCAATGCTGAGTGTGCCTCCTTCATAGCGGAAAATCCAGGGCTGCCGGTTTACCGCCGAGGGGGCGATCCGGGCCGCTACGGCTGCTGTTTTGGCCCAGTCGGGCCAGTCATCGAGGGGTTCCCCTGTGCAGATCTGCTCCATGGGTTTGCGTTTCCGGCTGCCGGCAAAACCGCTCATGAGTTTCTCGGTGAAAGTATAGGAATTCTGCGGGTAGCCGAGCGGCGACACCGCGACTAAACTCTCCTGTGCAGCCAGCTCCAGCTGGCCGGCGGCGGCGTGCGGATCGAAGGTTCCCGAAACCCAGCAGGTGCCGAGCTCTAAGGCGGTCGCTTCGAGCACGGCCGCCTCGCCGATATACCCCAGCCGTTCGTAACTGCCGGGGGTCTGGGGTTCGGAGATGAAACCGAGGTAGGCGGGAGCCCCTTTGATTACCCCATATCCGCCGCGGATGCCCGAGAATATGGACCCGTCGTGGGAGCGAACCAGGGCGACTCTGGCGCCGCTTGTGTTCCGGTTCAACTCATCGATGAGCTCTCCAAGCGAATCGAGTTTCTCTTTATCGATGGGAGTACTTGAATACTTCCGTCGGGAATGGCGGATGAAAATGGCCTGATACCAGTCCCTGCTGTTTTCAATCATTGTGCCGAACCTCCTACTCCCCTTATATAAGCTGCATCATTGATCGGCAAGCCCCAGGGTAATAAGCACAGTCCCGTTCTTCCGGCGGTCCGAATCTTGAGTAGATAGCTGCTTTCATGGCTTTATTACCTCTATTACTATTTTTCCCTTATGATTTCCTGCGGCGAAAATTTCGAATGCCCTGCGAATCTCCTCGAGTTCGAAGGGGCCGTGGATGACCGGGCGGAGTTTCCCTTCAACATACAGCCGGTTCAGATACTCGAGATCTTTATTGGCTTTGAGCATTACCAGGCGAAACTTCTTTTTTACGAATAGTCCATAAAGTGGGCCCAAGACCAGGACTCGGACGATTTTTCCGTCTCCTCCGACCGTAACGTACATCCCCTTCGGGGTGAGCACCCGGGCGTAATCCTTGAGGGGACGGTTGGTTTTGGTGTCGAGGATCAGATCGTATTGCCGGTTGGAACGTGTAAAATCTTCCCGGGTATAATCGATCACATGGTGATATCCCAGCTCACTCAGCATGTCCAGTTTTTCGGCGCTGTCGACACCGGTTATTTCGATACCGTACTGTCTGGCGATCTGTACTCCAATTGTGCCGACCCCACCGCCGGCTCCGTTTATCAGAATGCGGTGTCCGGGCTGCAGACAGCTGCCGCCATAATCGATGAGTCCCTGTACCGCCAGCATGCCCGCCTGCGGGAGCGCGGCCGCCTCGGTAAAACTCATCTCCTCAGGTTTTTTCGTCAGGGCGGTTTCCGGTGCGCATACATATTCGGCAAAGCCGCCCCAGCGGTCGCTGAGGTCGCCGTAGACCTGGTCGCCGGGCGTAAAGCGGGTCACAGCAGCCCCGGCCTGCTCGACTGTGCCGGCCACATCCGACCCGAGGATCCTCCGTTTCGGCCGTCGGAGCCCGTTGATGAGACGATTCACAAAGGGAGTGCCCAGCAGCAGCTGCCAGTCCCAGTCGTTCAGCGAGACCGCGTGCACCCTTATCAGGACTTCATTCTCCTTCGGTACCGGAGGGGGTACCTGAGTGACG